>CACYCG010000219.1 GCA_902772855.1 uncultured Ruminococcus sp. | reverse complement strand
GTTTACCGGGAAAAACCGGCGGTGCTGCGAAAAGCGATCGACTCCATTCTGACCCAGACCTATGCCGGATTTGAATATCTCATCGTTCTGGATGACCCTGAGAACCGTGAACTGGAAGAAATCATTTTAGAGTACGCTGATAAAGATGACCGCATTGTTTTTCTGAAAAATGAAAAGAATATGGGCGTGGGAGCCTCTGCCAATAAAGCAATGGCACTGGCCAGGTATCCTTACATCGCCCGCATGGATGCTGATGATATTTCCGAGCCGGAACGCTTTGAAAAACAGCTTGCGTTTCTGAAGGCTCACCCGGAGTATAAGGCGGTCACCTGCAAGCTCATTACGATGGACGAAGAAGAGCACGTTCTGTCCTATGGAAGTGCTCTTCCCGATACTTTTGAAAAACTGAAAAAGGGCATGGCCTATATCAATATCGTAGCGCAGAACGGCACCATGTTTGAAAAAGCCTTTGTGCAGAGTCTTGGTGGTTATCGGAAAATAGAGCCTGCGGAAGACCACGACCTGTGGCTGCGGATGTTAGCTTCGGGTGGAAAAATCGGAGTGGTGGACGAATATCTGGTGCGCTATCGACTGGGAGAAGGAAATATCTCCATTCGGAAAGCTATGGAACAATGGTATGCGGACAAATATGTACGTGCCCTGTACCGGGAACGGCTCAAAAAAGGGACAGACAGCTTTTCCCCGGAAAACCTGCACCACTATCTTCAAAAGCATCATTGTTTTGATGAAAAACGAAAAGAAAGATTTTACAGGGGCAATCTGCTGTTCCGGGAAGCCCGCGTGTCCGTTCGCTCCCGGCATTTTTTTCGGGGCATCGGCGGACTTATCCATGCGGTGATCGTCTGCCCGGCAATTGTCGATATTATTCTGACCTCTGTCCGCTATAAGCTCAGTGTGCGGTAAGGGGGCGTTTTTATGAAACTGACGGTCATCACGGTTTGTTATCAGGCGGAAGCGGTTATCCGTCCCACCATCGAATCCGTGCTTTCTCAGGACGGGATCGACATGGAATACCGGATCATTGACGGCGCATCCAAAGACAGGACTGTGGCGATTGCGGAGGAATACCGCCCGGCCTTTGAAAAAAAAGGGATTCCCTTTTTTATCACCTCGGAGCCGGACAAGGGCATTTATGACGCCATGAATAAGGGAATCCGGCAGGCAGAGGGGGAGTTCCTCAGCTTTATGAATGCCGGCGACCGCTTTTTTTCCCCTCACATCGCCCGGGAAGCCCTGCAGGGGGCGCAGGACGCTGACGTGGTGTACGGCTATGCCATTTTAGCGCTAAGCGGACATTATAAAAAACATTTTCCCGACCCCCTCGAAACGCTGAACGAGCATATGGCATTCAACCATCAATCCTCCTTCGTGCGGCGTACACAGGCACAGAAGCTGATGTTCCGGACAGAATACCGGCTCGGGGCGGATTATGACATGATGCTGCGGCTGTACCGGGAAGGCGGGCGGTTTTGCTATGTGCCGGTGCCTGTGGCGGTGTATGACATGGCGGGCGTGAGCGAAACAAACGCCCTCTCTACCCAGGAGGAGACCCTCCGGGTCCGCCATGCCAACGGAATCCCTCCGAAGCCGGAGGAACAGCAGGATCAGAAAAAAATCATGCGCTTCGTGCGGCGGCGGGAAGCAGCCAGAAAGCTGCTTCCTTTCTGGTATTTTTCCCGCAAACGGGGCTGGTATCCCACCCCGGAAGAAGCGGACAAAGGATCGTAATCAATGAAAAACGTGCTGATAGACGCCACCGGGGATAAAAGCTGGATCGGCGGACTGTATTACAAAAAGAACATCATTTTCGGGCTGCTGCAGAATGAAGCGTTTTGCCGGAGGTATCGGCTGGTCATCGCCACGCAGGAGGAAAACCGGCATCTGTTTGAGGAGTTTACCCCGCAAGCCCGCCTGAAGATCATCGCCTATAAAAGCCTCAGAGCCAAGGCACTGAAGCTGGCGTCTCTTGCGCTCCGGGAGGGATGCTGCTGCCTGTATCCGTATGCGGGGCCGCTGAAGCTGTCGGCTTTTCCGGTGAAGGGGATCTTCTGGATCCCGGATTTTCAGGAGCAGCATTACCCGCAGTTTTTTTCTCCCGACATCATCGCCCAGAGAAACCGCATCGGCCGCTATGTACAGCAGCGCAGGCGCCCGATCGTATTCAGCAGCCTGGACTGTCAGCATGATTTTGAAGCCGCCTTCGGCGAGCCCGGTCCTTCGGCGGTCATGCATTTTGTTTCCTATATCCGGACACAGGCGCAGGAGGCTTCTCAGGCACTCCCGGAGGTTATGAAAGAGTACGGGCTGACGGCGGGGGAGTATTACTGCGTGTGCAATCAGTTTTGGCAGCATAAGAATCATGCGGTGGTGCTGAAAGCCCTGCGGGTGCTGGCGGAAGAGGGGCAGGCGGTGCAGGTGGTGTTTACCGGTGAACCCAAAGACCACAAAAACCCCGCCTATACACAAGAGATAGAAGCCTTGTTTGCGGACGAAGCCATCCGGGAAAACGCCCGGGTGCTGGGATTTCTTCCCCGGAATTGTCAGTTGGCCCTGATGCTCGGGGCAAAAGCGGTGATCCAGCCCTCCCTGTTTGAAGGCTGGGGGACAGTGCTGGAAGACGCCAAGGTGCTCGGTCAGCGGGTGCTGCTGTCGGATATTCCGGTGCACCGGGAACAGATGGATGAAAACTGCACCCTGTTTTCTCCGGAAGATCCGCAGGATCTGGCAAGGGTCATCCGGGAGACGGAGACCCATCCGTACACGCCCGACCCGGCCAAGGGAACGGCCGCCATGCTGCAGCGGGGCGCTTCCTATGCGGAAGGGTTTACAGCATTACTTGATCAACTGACAGGAGGGCACAGAGAATGAAACGGGTGTTGGTGACCGGAGCCGGCGGCTTCATCGGGGCGGGCATGATGGCCCGCTGTCAGCAGAACGGCTGCCTGACGGAAGGCTGGGACAGAACCGCCTTGGGAGACATTCTCCCTCTTGATTTGTCGGACACCGGCCGGGTGGCACAGCGGCTGCGGGAATTCCGGCCGGAGGTGATCTTTCACTGCGCCGGCAGCGCCGACGTGGGGCGCTCCGTGCGGCAGCCGGAAGAGGACCTGAAAGGAAACGTCGGCCTGACGCATCATCTGCTGTTTGCCCTGCAGCAAAGCGGGATCCCGCCGGTGCGGTTTGTGTTTTTATCCAGTGCCGCCGTCTACGGCAACGCGGCCTCTCTTCCCATCCGGGAGGACAGCCCTCTGTGCCCGCTGTCGCCCTATGCCCTGCATAAAGTTATGTGCGAAGAAATGTGCCGGTATTTTGAGCGGATGGGCCTGATCGAACTGCGGATCGCCCGCATTTTTTCCGCGTACGGGGCGGGGCTTCGCAAGCAGATCTTCTGGGATATGCACCGGAAGCTTGTGCAGACCGGTCGGCTGGACCTGTTCGGAACGGGGGAGGAAAGCCGGGATTATATCCATCTGTCCGATCTGACAAGGGCGCTGTATCTGATTGCCGCTTCAGACAGCGGAGAAGCCTTGTATAATGTAGCCAACGGAAAAAACATCCGCATCCGACAGGCGGCGGAACTGTTTGCAGACTGCTGCGGCCTTTCACGGGAAAAGATCTCCTTCAACGGCGCCGTGCGGGAAGGCGACCCGAAACATATGTGCGCCGATATTTCCCGTCTGCGCCGGTTGGGATATGAAGCCGGGGTGGAGCTGAAAACCGGCTTGGCGGAGTACACCCGCTGGGCTGCCGCCGAAGAAGGAGGCGGTCCTGCATGAAACTGCTGACATGGTACCGGGAACGCCGCCGGAAAAAGCACCTTCGGCAAATCGCTCCGTTTGTGTCTTTAGCGCCCGATTCCTATTATGGACCGGGCTTTCACGTTGACCTGCGGGCCCCCACAGCGGGGAAGACCTACCTGACGGTCGGTTCGCACGGAATGATCGAAGGCACCTTTGTTTTTGAAACGGAAGGCGGGAGCATTACCGTGGGGGACAGGGTGCATATCGGGCCTTCCACGCTGATCTCCATTTCCGGGATCGTGATCGAAGACGATGTCACGATTGCATGGGACTGCCTTTTTTACGACCACAATTCCCACCCGGTCCGCTGGGAGGACCGGAAAAACGACACCCTGCGGGAATATGAAGATATGACGGCAACGGGCAATCCCCTGCTGCACAAGGACTGGAGCCATGTCAGAAGCGCTCCTATTCATATCTGCTCCAAAGCATGGATCGGGGTGGGGTGCAAGATCCTGAAAGGCGTGACCATCGGCGAAGGGGCCGTGGTCGGGGCCGGAAGCGTTGTGACCAAAGACGTTCCGCCCTTTGCCATCGTGGGCGGGAATCCCGCTAAAGTGATCGGCAGCAGCCGCCCGGACCCGGACAAAACAACATAAAAAAGCACCGCCCTGACGCATTGTTCAGGGCGGTTTCGTTTTTGGCAGGAAGGGGCGGCAGCAGCCTCAGCTCAGGAAGCCGTCAATAATGGTCTGTTCTGCTTCCTGTTCGGACAATCCGAGGGTTCGCAGCTTCAGGATCTGTTCCCCGGCGATTTTGCCGATGGCGGCTTCGTGG
>CACYCG010000218.1 GCA_902772855.1 uncultured Ruminococcus sp. | reverse complement strand
CCCGGGTCCAGCGTCACGCTGGTTTGAAAAGGGGGTCTGGGGGAGAATCCCCCAGATACGGGGTGCAGCGCCGCCGCTGCCGCTGGCGCTGGGCAGCGGTTGAAAAAAGCAGGTGGGTGTGATATAGTAATATCTGTTGTCGGCAGGCAACGCATACTGCTCGGAAATGGTTTTCCGATGGAGGGAAAGAGATTGAAAGAAATCTATTTAGATAACAGCGCCACGACCCGTGTTTGCCCGCAGGCGGCGCAGAAAGCATTGGAGATGATGACAGCCTGTTACGGAAATCCATCTTCTCTGCACACCAAAGGACTTGAAGCGCAGCATGAGCTGGATCAAGCCCGCAGGACGATTGCCGATTCGTTAGGTGTTCTTTCTGAGGAGATCGTATTTACTTCCGGAGGAACCGAAGCGAATAATACCGCTGTACTCGGAGCGGCCCATGCCCTGTCCCGCCGGGGCCGCCGCATTGTCACCACTGCCGTGGAGCATTCCTCGGTGGGGGAGGCGATGGAGCAGCTTGAGAAAGAGGGATTCGAGGTGATCCGCCTGTTTCCCGATATTTCCGGAACGATCCCAATGGAAACGCTCGCCTCTGCCATCACCGCCGATACGATCCTTGTCAGCATGATGGCCGTCAATAATGAATTGGGTTTTTGTCTGCCGATCTCTTCTGTCAAAAGATGTTTGAAGGCATCCGGGTCGCCCGGTTATTTTCATGTCGATGCAGTGCAGGCATACCAGAAGCAGCGGCTGCGTCCATTGGCGATCGGGGCGGATCTTCTCAGCATCAGCGGGCATAAGGTCCATGCCCCGAAAGGAGTGGGCGCTTTATATATTCGCAAGGGCGTCCGCATCCATCCGCTGCACCGGGGCGGTCTGCAGGAGAAGAAACTTCGTCCCGGCACAGAGCCAGTCCCGGCCATTTCTGCCTTCGGAGCGGCCGTGGAAGCGATGGGGCGCTGGGAAGACCGGCTGAAAACGGTGAATGACATCAGCACCTTCTGCCGCCGCCGTCTTGAGGAAACGGAAGGTGTCCTTCTCAATTCACCGGAAAGGGCCACCCCGTACATTCTCAATTTTTCCGTTCCCGGCCTGCGTTCGGAAACGCTTCTTCATTTTCTGGCGCAGCAGGGGATCTACGTTTCAAGCGGTTCGGCCTGTGCCAAAGGGCAGAAAAGCCATGTGCTCCGGGCGGTCGGGCTTTCTCCGGAGCGAATCGACTCAGCGGTGCGGGTGAGCTTTAGCGAAGAAAACACAAGCGAAGAAGTGGATTTTTTTATAAAACAATTGGAAATTGCCCTTCGCACCCTTGCAAGAAAGCGTTAAATATGGTATTCTTCTAAAGGATGTCTTAATTCCTTCGGGAAAAAGATGAAAACAAAAAACAGAGGGATCCAATATATGAATGAGGTCATTCTGGCAAAGCTCGGAGAGGTCGTGCTCAAAGGGCTGAACCGAAAAAACTTTGAAGATACGCTGATCAAGACGCTCAGGCGCCGGCTCCATCGCATTGGTTCTTTTCAGGTGCGCTCTGCCCAGTCCACCATCACCGTCACCCCGCTTTCTCCGCAGGAAGATATGGATGCGGCCGAAGCGTGTGTGGCGCACGTGTTCGGGATTGCCTCCTACTGCCGGGCGTGTGCGGTTGAAAAAGACCTGGAGATTATCAAGCAGTCTGCCGGGGATTATGTAGAAGAGCTGTTTTGTACCATCGGGAGCTTCAAGGTGGAATCCAAACGCTCCGATAAAAAGTTTCCGTACACTTCTCCGGAAATTTCACGGGAAGTGGGGTCTTATTTAGCGGATCGTTTTCCGCAGGTAGCGGTGAATGTGCATTCCCCGGACACAGTGGTCACGATCGAAGTGCGGGACGAAGCCGCTTTCATCCATGCCGATGCCAGACGAGGCGCCGGAGGCATTCCGATAGGCACCGGAGGCAAGGCGCTGACCCTGATTTCCGGCGGCATCGACAGTCCGGTCGCTTCCTTTATGATCGCCAAACGGGGCATTGAACTCACAGCCGTGCATTTTGCCAGCCCGCCCTATACCAGTCAGCGGGCGGAAGAAAAAGTGGAGGAACTGCTTCACCGGGTCGCTGCCTACAGCGGCCGCATCAAATTGTTTGTGGTGCCCTTCACCCGGCTGCAGGAAGCTATCCGGGACGAATGCCGGGAGGAGTATTCCACCATTGTCATGCGCCGGTTTATGATGATGATCGCTGTCCGCCTTGCAGAAATGGAAGGCTGTCAGGCACTCATCACCGGGGAGAGTTTAGGTCAGGTGGCCAGCCAGACACTCGGGGCCGTTTCCTGCACGGATGAAGTCAGCCCGCTTCCGGTTTTCCGGCCGCTGATCGGAATGGATAAAGAGGAGATTATTGAGATTGCCCGCAGGATCGACACCTTTGAGGTCTCAATTCAGCCCTATGAAGACTGCTGCACGGTCTTCACCCCCCGCCATCCCCGCACCCGTCCGGTGCTTTCGGATGTGCTGGCGCAGCAGAATAAAATAGAGTATCAGCCCATGATCGAAGAAGCCATCGCACAGGTGCAGGTGCGCATGATCTATTAAGCGCCGCAGGCACCATGCAAAAAAGGAGTGATCAGAGATGAATACAGAATTGTACTTCCCGAGAACGGGAAGTTCCTTTGCGAAAACGCAGGTTCCCGCTTTTGACGAAACCGTCAAGCTGCTGGGGGAATCGGAGATCAATGTCATTTATAAAACAGAGATCAACCTGACTCGGGAAGGGATTGCCGAGGCTCTGAAAGAAAGCCTTGGCGGAGAAGAGAAAATTGAAATGATCATGGTGGCCGATGCACTGAGAGAGGACTCTCTGCAGGCTGCCGAGGCACTGGCCGATGAATTGGGGCTGGAAGGGCGTATCCGCCGTTTGGGACAGGAGCCGTCCGCTGCGCAGAAAACCACGGGTCCCTCTGAAAAAACCGAAGAAAGCTCCGCTGCTCTGAAAGTAGATTCTCCCAGCCGTCCCGCACTGAAACTGGAAACAGAGCACACAGAGGAGCCGATCGTGCTGACCGAGGAAACTCCGGAACCGGAAGAAGAGGAAGACGAAAACGCCATCCACATCAGCTTTGGCGCTTCCAAAAAAGAAGAAAAAGCTGCCGCTTCCACCCAGAAGGTGTATGCTTACTGTATCGAGCATGAAAGCTGCACCATTCTTCTGCTGCCTACGCAGGCTTCGGCGGAAACCGATCTGGAAGGGATCCTGCTTGGTGTGCGGGATCTGATGAAAAAGCCTTCGGAAAAGATTCCGCTGTGGAAGCGGTTTATTCCGTGCGGAGGAGATTCTCCTTTTGATGTCGTGCGGAAAGTGATCCTGATGCTGGCTATTTGTACCTTTATCGTATCGTCTGTGATGCTGGTCAATATTCTGGTGCTGGAGCCTGCCGCCAATGACCGCACCAACGACAGCATTAAAGGGCTGCTGGTGTCCGGGCCGGAAGGGGACGGGACCAATCCCATCCGCAAACCTATTGACGGTTCGGAAGGCATTTTAGTGGACTTCCAGAATCTGGTGGCGGAAAACCCCGACACCATCGGCTGGATCACGGTCCCAAACACCTCCATCGACCATGTGGTGGTGAAGCCCTCTGCCGATGAAGATGCGGAGTATTACCTCTACCGTGATTTTTACCGCAACGACAGCAAATACGGAACGATCTTCATGGATTACCGTTCCCGTCTGGATTCCAAGAATATCATCATTCACGGTCACCATATGCAGGACGGCCGGATGTTTGCTCCGCTGAAGCATTATGAAGATCTGGATTTCTACAAATCCTCTCCGGTGTTTACCTTCAACACGATTTATGAAAAGAGCAAGTGGAAGATCATCTCTGTCCTGAAAACCAACACGCTGGAATATCAGGGAGATTTCTTCAATTATCTGCGAGGCGATTTCGTCAATGAATATGATTTCCTGAACTTTGTCTATCTGCTGCGGGAGCGTTCGATCATTGATTCTCCCGTTACTGTCAATGAAAACGATTCACTGGTAACGATCTCGACCTGTGCCTATGATTTTGCCGAGTTCCGTCTGGTCATTGTGGCCCGGAAAGTACGGGACGGAGAAGATGCCAACGTGGATGTGTCCAAAGCGGCGCTTAATCCTAACCCGGTATATCCCGATGTCTGGTATTATACCTACGGCGGAGAAAAACCGACCGTGACCTCTTTCCAGGACGCCTACAACAAGAAGGAAATCACCTGGTATGACGGCACCCGCACCGATTTCTCCGAGATGGATGATAAGGAACTGACCCGCACGCTGGATGACGGTAAGGCCAAAGCTATCGCCGAGATCAAAAAGTTCCTCAGCAAACGCAAGTACAGCGAAGAGGATCAGAAACAACTGGATGCGCTGATGGAGCAGTATTATGAACTGATCAATAAAGCCACCAACGGCCAGCAGGTCAATGAGATCTATCATTATGCTCTGGACGATGCCCGGAAGTTCAAAACGATCTCCGAATCGGAAGCCAGTGATCTGGAATCTTCCAAGGCGGAACTGGCTGCCCAGAAGGAACTGGCCAAAACCGAAGCGCACAATTCCATCGCCGGCAATTATTACCGCAACGATGAATTGGAGCAGGTGAAGACCCTGACAGAAAAATACAACAAGCTGATCGATGCCGCCAAGTCTTTGGAAGAAGTGGAAAAGCTCCGGAAGGAAGCGATCGAAGCACTTAGCAAGATCAAAACCGACACCGACCTGAAGAACGAAGAAGCCTCTAAGAAAGCGGAAGAATCGAAGAAGGCGGAGGAATCTAAAAAAGCCGAAGAATCGAAGAAGGCGGAGGAATCCAGAAAAGCCGAAGAATCGAAGAAGGCAGAGGAATCCCGAAATGCCGAGGAAGCGTCCCGTTTGGAGGAGGAGCTCAAGTCGTATCGTGCAGACGCCATCAGCGAGATCGAAGAATATGTGGATCTGGACGATTACCGTGAAGCGGAGCAGGAAACCATTCGCACCATCATGGATCGGTATATCGGTCTCATCGGTTCCGCAAAGTCCAAATCGGTCATTGATAATTTCGTCCAGAGCGCCAAATCGGAAATGAACCGTGTCAAGACGGCTGCGGAGTATGAAGAGGACGAAAGCTCTACCGATCCGGATTCTTCCACAGAACCGGAATCCGAACCGGAATCGGAGCCTGAACCCGAGTCTGACACCGAATCTTCTGAAGAAGAAGTTCCCGATGATTGATGCCGCCAAAGGAGGCAGGGAATGAACTATCAATTGATTTTTTATCGTTCCGGCCGCACCGGACGGCTGGAAAAACTGCTGACGGAAGGACTTGCTCCCTGCGGAGCAGAGCTTTCCGATGCCGTATCTGCCTCCACTCCGGAGGAGCTTGTGCAGGAATTGAAAAAGGCGGTAGAAGCGGCGCCGCTGGTGTTCATCATCGGAGGACAGAACGAGCCGGAAGGCAGCAGTGCCGTTTCCATTGTCGGCAAGACCCTCCGCCCTGTAGGACGAAACAAACTGTGGGATGAATCTCTCTCGCCGGAGATCCTGCTCAAGCACAGCCGGACCCAAGCCGTACTGCTGATGCCGGACGAGGAAGAAACGGTGCAGGCACAGTTTACGGTGGTAAAGGAGCGGCTGAAAAAGCATTTCCGCTGGACCGAAACCCCGCAGGAGCATCCCTCCCCCGAAGAGGTAAGCCAGAACCTTGACCACCAATTATCCGGCATCAGCCGCACCAAGGTGACAGCGGGGATCAGTACCGCAGAAAAGCGCCATCGCCGCACCCTGCGCTCCATGAAAACAACGATGATCGTATTGCTGGTTCTGGGCATTCTCCAGTTAGCGGCAGCGGGCGTTCTGTTTTTCCTTTCGATGTAACAATGAGATAGCAAACCCCTTCCGACCCATGTAAGGCAGGCACCGGAAGGGGTTTTTTAGAACTTTCCGAAAGCTGTTTTTGAACAGCCACTAAAGAAAACGAGGTGTATCTGATGAAACATAAACGATTTTCCTCCCTGCTGAAGAGAGGCGGGATGATATTTCTGACTTTTGTATGGATGTTATCGGCCTGCGTGGGATGGACCTTCATTCCCGGAAGGCCCGCTGCCGGCCCCGTTCAGGCTGCCACAGCGGAAAACCAATTCACGGTTTCTGTTTCTGACGGAGCCGTCACCATCACCGGCTACACCGGCAGCTCTTCTTCCGTCACCATCCCTTCTACCATCGGTGGAAAGCCGGTAAAAGCCATCGGGAAAAAATGCTTTTATCAGAATAAAACGCTGACTTCCCTCACCATCCCCACCGGCATCACTTCCATCGGGTCACAGGCGCTGTACGGGTGCAGCAAGCTTTCTTCTGTGTTTATCCCGGACAGCGTGACGGTCATCGGGACCTATGCGTTTTACGGCTGTTCGTCGCTGTCCTCTCTGGTGATCCCGGAGGGGGTCCATACGCTGAAAAACAGTTGTTTCGGGGACTGCACTTCCCTGAAAAAGCTGGTCATTCCGTCCACCGTCAGCGAGATGGAGGGGTTTGCCTTTGCGGGCTGTTCGGGGCTGACCGACGTCACCCTTTCGGACTGCGTGACCGTGATGAACTATTATGTATTCTACGGCTGCCGGAACCTGAAAAGCGTGTTGCTTCCGAGCGCTGTCACCAGTGTCGAAGAAGGTGCTTTTATGGAATGCACCTCCCTGAAAGAGATCATCGTGCCCAAAAGCGTGGACTATATCGGCTATGATGCTTTTTCCGGATGTTCCTCCCTGACGATTTGCGGAGAGACCGGCTCCTATGCCCAGCGCTTTGCTTCCGAGAATCATGTTGCCTTCCGGGAACCGTCCTTTCAGAATACTTCTTTCCTAAGCCGTCAGCAGATTCCTAAACGGACGATGGTCACGGTGCAGGGGCGTTCTGTGTACGGAAGCGGAGCGGTGCGCTATGCTTTTTATTATAAGAAATCCACCTCCTCTTCCTGGACGTCCATTGGCACGAAATACGGAAGCGCCGCAGAGGTTTCTTTTGTGCCCACCATGTCTGCTGTCTATCAGGTCATGGTCAAGGCCAAGGACGAAAGCGGAAAAGTTTTGACAAAGATCCTGACCCTGAATGCCTACGATCCTTTTGAAGCGGATCTTGTCAATCGCTCCGCCATCACCAAAACCTCCGCTAAAAAAGGCGAAGCCATCGGGCTGACGGGAAAAGCCTCCGGCGGAGCAGGGGAGTACACCTATGCGTTTTATTACAAAAAACCCACCAGCAAGACCTTTACAGCCATCAGCACGCCTTATTCCGGCAAAACAAAGGTTTATTTCAAGCCCGCCTATGCCGTGACCTATACCGTTCGCATTTGTGTCAAAGACAGCGAAGGCACGATTGCCGTCAAAGAATATCAGCTTCAGGTCGGCGCATGAGGGATATTTTTTGGAAAAATAGAGAAGGGAACTTGCAATATGGAGAAAGATGGGGTATGATAGAAGAAGCTGGCAAGGCTTTGGCGCTTTGCACGGGTGCCGCCGCACGGCGGATAATTTCTTTTGTTTGGAGGACAGTTTTATGAAAATTCTGGTTATCAATGCGGGCAGCTCTTCGATGAAGTATCAGCTTATCGACATGACGGACGAAAGCATTCTGGCAAAGGGCAACTGCGAGCGAATCGGTATCGACGGCCATTTCAAGCACACCACCGGCGATGGCCGCAAGTGTGAATACGATGTCAAAATGGACAATCACACGCAGGCGTTCATGGAGATCAAAAAAGCCCTGATCGACGAAAAAGTCGGCGTCATCAAGGAGCTTTCCGAAGTTTCCGCCATCGGTCACCGCATCGTGCAGGGCGGTTCCATTTTCAAGGAATCCGTTTTAGTGGATGAAAAGGTGATCGCCGATATCGAAAGCCTGATCCCGCTGGCTCCGCTGCATAATGCCGCTCATGTGCAGGGCATCCGGGCTTGTCTGGAGGTGTTTGGGAAGGATGTTCCGGAGGTTGTCGTTTTCGACACCGCTTTCCACTCCACCATGCCCCAGACCGCTTTCATGTATGCGGTTCCCTATGAATATTATGAAAAATATGCCGTTCGCCGCTACGGGTTCCATGGCACCTCTCACCGCTATGTATCCCACCGCTGCGCCGAATTGATGGGAAAAGACATCAAAGACCTGAAAATGATCACCTGTCACCTCGGCAACGGCTCTTCCATCACCGCTATTGACGGCGGCAAGGTGGTTGACACCAGCATGGGCCTGACGCCCCTTGATGGGATCATGATGGGCACCCGCACGGGCTGCCTCGACCCGTCGGTTGTCACCTTCATCATGGAAAAAGAGGGCATGACGCCTGCCGAAGCGGACATCATGCTGAACAAAAAATCCGGTTTCCTCGGCATTTCCGGCATTTCCAGCGATGACAGAGATGTGTCCGCTGCCGCCGAAGCCGGTGACCCGAGAGCAAAACTGGCCATTGATATGCTTGAATATCAGATCCTGAAATACATCGGCGCCTACACCGCCGTACTCGGAAGAGTGGATGCCATCGTGTTTACAGCCGGCATCGGCGAGAACCAGTCCTCTCACCGGGAGACCGTCTGCCACAAACTCGGCTATCTCGGCGTAGCCATTGATGACGAAGTGAACAAGAAGGCCATCCGTGGCGTAGAAGGCCGCATCTCCACTCCGGAGAGCAAGGTGGATGTGTTCGTTATTCCCACCAACGAAGAGATCGTCATCGCCAGAGATACGATGGCGCTTTGCAGCAAGTGATCCTTTTCATTTAACCCCATGCAGCAGGACGGCCCGGACCGGCGCTTGTCCTGCTGTCTTTTATTCTGGAGGCTCCCGTCAGGAGGTGCTTTTTTGAAAACAGCGGCTGTCATCTGTGAATGGAACCCTTTTCATAGGGGCCATCAGGTTCTTCTCGAACAAATGCGGCAGTCGGGCTGCACCCATATTGTCGGCATTATGTCCGGCCATTTTACCCAGCGGGCCGAACCTGCCTTTGCCGATAAATATACCCGTGCCGCTGCCGCCCTTTCGGCCGGGGCCGATCTGGTCATCGAACTGCCGGTTTTCTTTTCCTGTTTCGGCGCACAGCGCTTTGCCCTCGGCGGGATACAAACCGCCGAAGCGCTCGGAAACGTGGAGGAGCTTTTTTTCGGCAGTGAATCCGGCGATCTCCCGCAGTTGACGGCCGTGGCCCGCCTGCTTCGGGAGGAGCGGTTTTCTAAGGCTCTGCGTCCGTTTCTGCAGCAGGGGCTGAGTTATGCCGCCGCCCGCACCGAAGCGGTGCGGACCCTTTCCGGAGAGGCTTGCGCTGCGCTGCTTTGCCGCCCGAACGACAGCCTCGGCATCGAATACATTTCTGCCTTGCAGGCTGTTTCCTCCCGCATCACGCCTCATGCGGTGCTTCGCACGGGGTGCGGACATGAGGAGCTCCAACCGCAGGGGGAGTTTGCGTCTTCTTCGGCCATCCGTGCCAGGCAAAAAGCCGGTGAGCGGTGGCTATCTTTTCTTCCGGAAGAAGCGGGGAAGATTATCGGAAACGCTTCTCTCCCGGACCCTGACCGGCTGGAAACGGCGCTGCTTTACCGCCTGCGCTCCATGACGGCGGAAGAGCTGAAACATCTCCCGGAAGTGGAGGAAGGGCTGGAGCACCGGCTTCTCCGTGCCCTTTCGGAGAGCACCTCTATCGAACAGGTGCTGGAGCGGGCTAAGACGAAACGCTACACCCACGCCCGCCTGAAGCGGATCCTTCTGTATGCCCTGCTGCACTTTTGCCGGGATGATCTGCCGCAGGAGGTCCCCTATATCCGGGTGCTCGGCATGAGTCAGCGGGGGCAGGAAGTACTCCGAAGTGCCGGACAGACTGCCAGGGTTCCGCTTCTTCTGCGGCATAAAGACAGCCTTTCCCTTTCCGGAGAAGCCCGCCGCCGGTATGAACAGGATTCCCGGTGTGATGATATTTTTTCTCTCTGCTATGAGCCCGTGCTTCCCGCAGGGTATTTCCGCACGAAAGGAATCGTGCGGGTCTCTTCCTGACTAAACGGTTTTTCGTTCCATGCAGGCACAACCGCATAAAAAATGCAGGACCACTCCCACGGAGATGATCCTGCATAATTTTTATGAGATCAGGAAAGCAGAGAAGCCAAAAATCCCGGATTGATCTTTTGCGGGCCGTGAGAGACCGGCTCTGTCAGGAAGGCTGTCGGAAAACGGTCCCAAAGTTCCGACAAGGCATCATTTGCCTTGTCTTTATCGTCATAAATGCCGAACACTGCCGAGCCGCTTCCGGTCATCACAGCCCCCAAT
>CACYCG010000217.1 GCA_902772855.1 uncultured Ruminococcus sp. | reverse complement strand
GCGAAACACTTTGGACGCAATCCCTCCGCAGGGGGTGAATCCCAAAACAGTCCGGTGGACTGTTTTGGGAGAGGGGGCGCCCTGGGCGGAGCTTCCGGTGGGAGATTTCCTGTCCCTCACGATGACGCTTTCGGGCAGGACAGTAAACCATATCAAAAGCCTGTAGCTCTTCCCCGTTGTAAAGCCAGAAGAAACACCTTACACATAGATTCCAACGCCTCCTTCCGATTTGGACAGCTACTGGAATCGCCTGCCGGAGCAGAGGTCTCCGACAGGCGATATCCGGTTTGTATCAGAGGTCCCGCACTCAGGAAGTAATCTGCCGGAAATGGTTTTCGCAGGCTTTTTCCAGCGCCTTCACAATGATCTTCAGGGTTTTGATGCGGGCGTATTTTTTGTCGTTGGATTCGATAATATGCCAGGGGGCGTTTTTGGTGCAGGTGCGCTGCAGCATTTCATCGACCGCCACTTCATACTGCGCCCATTTTTCCCGGTTGCGCCAGTCTTCATCGGTGATCTTCCACTGCTTCTCCGGCGTATTCTGCCGCTCCGTAAACCGGGCCAATTGGGTATCCTGGTCGATGTGGATCCAGAACTTCAGCACCACGGCGCCCCAATCGGTCAGCATCCGTTCAAATTCATTGATCTCGTTATAGGCCCGCTGCCAGTCTTTTTCAGAGCAGAAGCCCTCCAGACGCTCCACCATCACCCGGCCGTACCAGGTGCGGTCGAAAATCGCAATATGTCCCGTTCGGGGCAGGCGGGTCCAGAAACGCCAGAGATAATGCCTGGCCCGCTCCGGCGGCAGGGGGGAGGCGATGGGGTGCACGTCAAAGCCTCTCGGGTCGAGCGGATAGGCCACCCGGCGGATATTTCCACCCTTTCCGGCAGCGTCCCAGCCTTCATAGCACAGGATCACCGGGATCTTGCGGCGGTAGAGGATATTATGCAGCTCTGTCAGGCGGGTCTGCAGCCGCTTGAGCTCCTGACGGTATTCTTCCTCATCAATGGAAGGCGACAAGTCCACTTCCGACAGGTGAGGGATTTTTTTCATCGAGAACTCTTCCTCAAATGGGTCCCCGCAGAAGCGGCCGGCATGAACGCCCTTTTCGATGGTATCCACCAGCAGCTTCAGGGCATCCCGCACCGCTGTTTTCCGGCGGCTTCCGTCTAAGATCGTCCACGGAAAAACGCCCTGCGTGCGCTTCATGAAATCATCGTATTCTTCCGTAAAGCGCTTGTATTCCTTATGCTGCCAGACATCGTCCTTGGTCACACGCCATTCGGTGGAGGGCGCTTCCGCTAAATCCTGCAGCCGGGAAAACTGCTCCTTTTTGCTGATGTGCAGGAAAATCTTCACCACTAAATACCCGCCGTCCCGGAGCTGCCGTTCAAATTCGTTCACCTGCCGGATCCGCCGGCGGTATTCGTCCTTGGTGATCTCATGCCGCAGATATTTCTGCACCGCATTTTCCATCCAGCCCGAATCCAGAAACGTCACCTTTCCGTTCACCGGAAGCGCCTGAAAATACGGGTACAGGAAGGGGTAGCGGGTCTCACTCTCCGGCAGGACCTGAGGGGACACAACGTTATAGAACCGGGGGTCGATCTCGCTGATCAGTTCTTTGATCAGGCTTCCTTTTCCGGCGGCCGCCCAGCCTTCGATCAGCACCATCACCGGAAGACCGGCACCGACAAGCTGCTGCTGCTGCCCTAACAGGGTAGAGCACAGTTCTTTGATCTGTCCGGAAAGTGCTTCTTTGTTTTCCGGCTTTTTCATTTCAAAATCCTTCAGCATCGTTTCTGCCTCCTTTTCGTTTCGGATACTACGGGGTTTTCCAGATTACGTTTATTATACCATCTTTTTCCGTCCGCTTCAATTCTTTTTCATAAATATTTCATATATTTTCCCGAAAAAGTGGAAAGTTTTTATAAGGCTATTCGCCGACAAAAAAGGCCGCCCGAGGGCGGTCTGTTTTGTTGGTCCGGGCTGTCAGGAAGCGGTCGTGCGCCGGACGGTCAGGGATTCAAGCTGCCGGAGAGGGCGAATCGGAAGAAAGCGGTTGGGAGAAAAACGAAACGTGATCTGAAACCCATGATAGGTGTACTCCAGACAATCCCTCTCGGCGCTGACATATTCAAAGGGAAGGTATTTGAGGCTTTTCAGGATATCTCGGGAGAACATATCATGGCCGACGAAAAAGAAACTCATGCGGGGGGCTTTGGCAGGCACCCAGCGGATATAATCCACCCGGGTTTCCGCAGAGGTCGCCACGGTGATCCCATTGAAGCGCCGGATGGACAGATAGGCGTTTTCCTCTTCCGGGTAATCCTCCTGAAGCGGAGCCGAACGGATGAGGTGCTCCCCATCTAAATAGATGAGCTGCTCCACCAATTTGCTGTAGCTGCCGTCCAGGTATTCCGGCCCGATGTCGGAAAATTCGTTGATTTCCGGCCCGGCGGACAGCAGTACCCGCAGGCTGACGATCAGCCCGATCAGGGCAGCGATCATAATCGCCGCCACCACCACCAGAGGGGTCCCGGAAAAATGCTGCTTCGCCGGTTCCCACAGGAACACCGCTGCGCCCAGCAGAAGCAGCAGCAGATCCATTCCCACCGCCACCTTATTAAGCGAATGGAACAGGGTGCCGATGGGGCCGATGGTATGCTCTGGTTTTTTCTCCTGAGCAGACAGGTTTTTCTGGCGCTGCGGCAGCAGCCGGAAACTGTGCGGGCGGCTGGTCATATAGCCGCAGAGCCGGTCGATGACGGCATCAAAAAACTCCGGGTCCGCTGTCACGCCCTGCTGGTTCCGCAGGTCGTCCATGCCGGACGGCAGAACCGGCGGAAAATCAAACTCCCGCATCATCAGGGGGATCAGGCGCTTATTGTTCTTGAAGGCAAACTCCACCTCCCGGCGCACCCAGTCTTCCTCATCGCTGCAGCGGTCCAGCGCATGGGGCGGCAGCACAACGATTACGTCATTACATTCGCTCAGCACCTGAAAGATCTGCTTGTCAAAGTTTCCGCTTTTGATGGAATTGCCGTCCACGTCCAGAAACACCCGGTATCCCCGCTCCACCAACTGATTCCGCACCGCCTGCGGCAAAAAACCGGAGCCGTCCCGGCGATAGCAGATAAACACATCAAATCCCATGAGTTGTCACCCCTTGTCTTTTTATTCCCGGCGCTTCAGTCCTCGAATAATTCGTTCAGCAGGGAATTGATCTTTTCCTTTCTGGCACTGGTCGCCTGCTGATCCACGGCAAACGAAAGCCTGTCCCCCGCTTTCACCCCGCAGGCGCAGGCGGCGGGAATCGTGCAGGAGCCGTCTGGTGTCTGAAGGGTCACGCTCTGCTGTCCGACAGCGATGACCTCAAAGCCGCTGCCGGGCTTCACTTCCACTAAATCTCCCTCCCGGGCCTTTCCGAACAGGACCCGGGGAAGGTTGTAATACACCTCGTCTGCCTGTGCATCGGCGGCCACCGCCACGTTTCCTTCCATTCGATCAATAATGAGCTGCATGGTTGTCATCCTTCCTTATTTTTCTGTAGTGATCTCCAGCGTCTTTCCGTCCGACACAGCTACAATGGAGCCGCTCTGGTCGGTGCGGTACAGTTTGGTGCCGCTTTTTTCCCACCGCTGGACCGGTTCTTTATGCGGATGACCATAGGCGTTATCCGCTCCCATACTCAAAATGCCGTAGGCCGCCCCGACCGCCTTGATGAACTTGGCGCCCGAAGAGGAATTGCTGCCATGATGTCCGATTTTGATAACATCGGCTTTTACGTCATATTTTTTGTCCAGGATCTCATTTTCCGAGAGCTTTTCTGCATCGCCCATATATAAAAACGAGCGCTCTCCGAAGTGCACCGACACCACCGCCGAATAATTATTCAGGCTTTCGTATTCCGTTCCCACCGGCCCCAGCAGTTTCACTTCGAGCTTGTGGGCCTCATCCGTTTTGATCTTCACACCCGCTTTGGCAGTGGAGATCTTCAGCCCCTTCGCTTTGATGGCGGTCAGCAGGTTTTCGTAGGTTTTGGTCGTGGCCGTAGCTTTGGGCATATAGATCTTGCCGATCTCAAAACTCTCCACCACCGTCTTCATCGAACCGATATGGTCGCTGTGCGGGTGCGTGGCCACCAGATAATCAATGCGGCTGCAGCCGTAGCTTTCCAGATACTTCCGGATCGTTTCTCCGGCCTCCGGGGGACCGGCGTCGATCAGCATAGTCGTGCCGTCCGGAAACTCCAGATATTCGCAGTCGCCCTGCCCCACGTCTATGTAATGGCTGCGGAACGTCCCCTCCGGAGCCGGCGCTTTGGAAGAGGCTTCTTCGGAAGGTTCTGCCGCCGCAGAAGATTCCATCGCCTGCATGGATTCCGCCATGCGAAGAATTTCATCCATTTCCGAGCAGCCGCACAGCAGCACCGACAGCAGCACTGACAGCAGCAGCGCCGGGATGATTTTTCTGTTTTTCATCGTCCCAACCCCTTTCGTCACGTCATCTTATTTCCCCAGCAGTTTCCGGACCGTTTTCACCACATACTCCGCTTCTTCATCCGTCAGGCGGGAATACAGCGGCAGGGTCACTTCGTTTTTATACATCTGGTAAGCATTCGGGAAATCAGCGATCCGGAAGCCCATGTTTTTATAGGCCGTCAGCATCGGCAGCGGCTTGTAATGAACATTCGCCGCCACGCCGTTGGCGGCTAACTGCTCGATCAGGCGGCCGCGTTCCTCTTCTCCCCGATGCAGCAGTTTTACCATATACAAATGCCCGCTGGAGATCAGTTTTTCTTTTTCAGAAAAATGCATCATCATCGCCAGTTCACAGCCCTGCAGTTCCCGGTCGTAATATTCGATCAGCTTTCTTCTCCGGCGCAGCATCGCCGGAAGCCGCTTGAGCTGCACCAGCCCGATGGCGGCGGCGATATCCGTCATATTGCATTTATAGTAGGGACCCGCCACGTCATATTCCCAGCCGCCCATTTTGGTTTTGGCCAATGCATCTTTGGACTGCCCGTGCAGGGAAAAAAGCATGAGCTGCTGATAGATGGCGGCATTGTCCAGGGCGTCGTTTCTCCGCCAGGTCAGGGCGCCGCCTTCTCCGGTGGTCAGGTTTTTAACGGCATGGAAGGAAAAAGCGGTGAAATCCGCCAATTCCCCGGTCATGCGGGTATTGCGGCGGGCGCCGAGCGAATGAGCGGCATCGGCCAGCACGATCACCCGGTCAAAGATCTCCTGCAGCGGAGAGGAGGGACAAAACAGGGTTCGCTTGGCCTGCACCGCCTCATAGATCCGGTCATACTGGCACGGCACCCCGCCCAGATCGACCGGAATGATCACCTTGGTCCGCTCGTTGATCAGATCGGGCAGGCGGTCGTAATCCATCTGCACGGAATGCGCGCCGCAGTCGATCATAACCGGCACCGCCCCCACATGGCAGACCACGCTGGCGGTAGCCGTATAGGTGTAGGCGGGAACAATGACCTCATCGCCCGGGCCAACCCCGAGCAGGCGCAGCGCCATTTCCAGCGCCGCCGAACAGGAGTCGAAACAGGCGGTTTTTTCCGTCTGGCAAAACTCCGACAGACGGGCTTCAAACTTTTTTGTCCGGGGACCGGTCGTGATCCATCCGCTTTGCAGCGCTTCGATCACCGCCTGTATCTCCTCTTCTCCGATATCCGGAGGGGAAAAGGGTATTTTCATCATGATCGAGCCACCTCCTTTTGTTTCTCAGCAGCCGGTCAGCAGTTTCGCCGCTGTCAGGGTGTTCTGCATGAGCATGGCAATCGTCATCGGCCCCACGCCGCCGGGGACCGGGGTGATGTAGCCGGCCTTTTTTTCCACAGACGCAAAATCCACATCTCCGCAGAGCTTGCCGTTTTCGTCCCGGTTGATGCCCACATCGAGCACCACCGCTCCTTCTTTGACCATATCGGCGGTCACGAACTTCGGTTTGCCGACAGCGGCCACCAAAATATCCGCCTGTGAGCAGATCTCTTTCAGGTTTTTCGTGCGGCTGTGGCAAATGGTGACGGTGCCGTTTTCATGCAGCAGGAGCATCGCCATCGGCTTGCCGACAATATTGCTGCGGCCGATCACCACACAGTTTTTTCCGCTGACTTCGATCCCCTCGCTTTTGATCATCTCCATCACGCCGGCCGGTGTGCAGGGCAGGAAGCGGTACTCCCCGATCATGATCTGCCCCACATTGGACGGATGAAAGGCATCCACGTCCTTTTCCGGCGCAATCGTATGAATGACCTTTTTTTCGTCCAGATGCTTCGGCAGGGGAAGCTGGCAGAGAATGCCGTGAATATCCTTTCGCTCGTTCAGTTCCCGCACCAAAGACAGGAGCTCCTCTTCCGTCGTTTCGGCGGGCAGGGCAAATTCCTCCGAATGAAAGCCCACTTCGGCGCAGGCTTTCTTTTTATTGTTGACGTACACCCGGGAGGCCGGGTCATCTCCGACGATGATGACCGCCAATCCGGGCACTACGCCCTGCGCTTTAAGCTGTTCGCATTCTTCCCGCACTCTTGCCTTGACAGCGGCGGACACTTCTTTTCCACTGATGATCTTTGCCATTTCACACAACTCCTTTACCGTTATTTTCAAATCAACCCGCTTCTGATTCTTCCGGCCCGGAGGGCTCTTCTTTTTCCGAAGAGGCTTCTTCCGGTTTTTTCGGGACCGCCGCTTCCTCTTCTCCGGTTGTTTCGGCTTCCTCCGGCGTTCCCGCAGAGAGTCCCTCCGCAGCAGCCGGCTTCCCCCGCCCGGCTTTTTTCAGTCCCAGCACCAGCAGCACCGCTCCCACCAGCACGATCACGGCGGAGATGACCTGCGACACCCGCAGGCCGAAAAGCGGCGTGTAGAGGCTGTCGGTGCGAAGGCCTTCCACGAACATCCGCTCCGTCCCGTACCAGATCATATACAGCAGGAACATCTGCCCCGGGAAACGGTACCATTTCCGGCTGAGGAGATACAGCACCCCGAATCCCAAAAGGCACCAGAGCGATTCGTACAAAAAGCAGGGATGCACCAGCACGCCTTCTCCCATTTCCGCAGCGACGTTTTCGCTGGTCATGCCCCAGGGAAGGTCGGTGGCGGTGCCAAAAGCCTCCTGGTTGACAAAGTTCCCCCAGCGGCCGATCCCCTGACCGATCAGAAACCCCATGCCCACGATGTCGAGCAGGGCGGGGATCTGCACATGGCAGAAGCGGGCGACGATGCAGCCGGCTGTTAGGGCGCCGATGATCCCCCCGTAAATTGCCAGACCGCCGTTGTGGATCGCCATGATCTCCTCGGGATGGGCGGCGTAATAATCCCATTTGAACAGCACAAAGAACGCCCGGGCGCCCACAATGCCGGCAATCAGCCCCGCCAGCACGCAATTGAAAAAGCCATCCCCGTCGATCTTATACCGTTTCAGGCTTTTGACCGCAAACAGCAGCGCTAACAGGAAACCGCAGCCGATCAGGATGCCGTACCAATAAATGCAAAAGCTCCCCACCTGAATGGCCACTCGATTGACAGTGAACTCTATTCCCATATTGGGAAACGCCACATGAAAGATCGTTCCACTCACCCGGTCATTCCCCCCTTATCACAGACAGCACGCATTTCGTAGGATCCAGCGAGCGTTCGAGCAGGTCGTTGACGTCAGACAGTTTCAGTTCCTGCAGGACCCGGAAGGCGTCAAAAAACTCCCGCCCGGTAAACTCCCCGGTCATCAGTTCCGAAGAAAGGCTCTGTTTATTATCCAGCGTGCCCACCATGCTGCGGTAGCCCGCTCTTCTGGCCCGCTCAAAATCTTCCTGCTGCACACCGGTCCGGCGCAGCTCCAGCAGGGCTTCTGAAATCAGCTCATAGGCGGCTTTCGGGTCTCTGGATTCCCCGCCGAGCAGTACGCAGTGGTACCCGATCCCCGTCATCTGTTCCGAAGACAGGGTAGCATTGGCTAATTTTTCATCATGCAGCCTGCGGTACAGCGCCGAGCTTCTCCCGCAGAAGCAGTCCAGCAGCAATTCCCCGGCGAGCATTTCAGCGCTTGTGCGGGGAGCAGGACAGGCGTGCTTGAAGCCTATCTCAAACAGCGGCAGCGTGACCGGAAGGATCTGCTCCACATAGGGGGTCACGATGGTTTCAGGTTCTTCCGGCAGCAGCAGTTCGGTCTGCACCGGCTCATCGTTTCGCAGGGTCTCATTCAGAATGGACAAAACCTGCTGCGGCTCCACCTTTCCGACCACCGTCAGGACCATGTTATGCAGGTTATAATAGCTGTGGTAGCACTCATACAGGATCTCCGGAGTAATCTCGGCGATCGTGTCCACGCTGCCGGCAATATCGATCCGGATCGGGTGCTGATGATACATCGACTGCAAGAGATTCATCAGTACCCGCCAGTCGGGAGAATCCTCATACATTTTGATCTCCTGCCCGATGATCCCCTGCTCCTTCGCCACCGTTTCCGGGGTGAAATAGGGGGACTGGATGAGGTCGATCAGGATCTTCAGGGATTCCTCAAACCGTTCGGTGCAGGAAAACAGATAGGCGGTGGAATCAAACGAAGTGTAAGCGTTGGCGGAGGCGCCGGTTTTCGCATATTTGCTGAAGGCATCCCCATCTTCGCTTTCAAACAGCTTATGCTCTAAATAATGGGCGGTTCCGTCCGGCACCCGGACTTCTTTTCCATTATGCAGAAAATGCGAATAAATAGATCCGAACCGTGTGCCGATCTTGGCAAACACCGAACCGAAGTCTTTTTTGGGGTACACCAGCACCGTCAGCCCGGAGGGATGCTCCAGACGATAATATTCCTCATGCAATTGTTCCAATTCGATTTTGGTAAAATCCATAGCGACCCGCCGGGTTCCGGCGGTAACACCTCTTTCCTGTTTGTTATGGTGCCCTGTCAGCGGCCCACGAGGGCATAGACGGTATCCAGCGCGATATGGGAGGCCTTCTCCACAATTTCTTCCTTGGTGATGGATTCCAGCAGTTCAGCCATACCGCTCGGAGACAGCGCACTGTCATACACCACGTTGCTTTGATAAAACGATTCCAGCGTTGACAGACTATCGCAGGCGGACAGCAGCGCATTTCGGTATGCCAGACGAGCCTGCTCCAGTTCGTCATGGGAGATCAGCCCCTTTTTCAGCAGGTCCACCTGCTCCATGATCGCTTCCTCCGCCCGCTCGATATTTTCGGTTTCCACCCCGCTGTCAACCATTAAAATCCCGTTGGGATTATCCATCGAGGCAGCGCAGTAATAGCACAGGCTGTTCTTTTCCCGCACATTCAAAAACAGTTTAGAGGTCGGCAGTCCGCCTAAGATCAGCGCCATAAGGGTGTTGGCCAGGCGGTCACGGGCGTCATAGGCCACTGCCCCCCGGAATCCTAAAAAGAGTTTAGACTGCGCCAGTTCGTCCGTTTCCACCACCCGGCGCACCTCTCCCGGCTGCACAGCCGTCCCCCTCGGCAGCGTGACCTTCCGGGGAGAAGAGGCAAAATGGGTGCAAAAACGGCTGAACGCCAGTTCCGGGTCTGCTCCGCCGAGCATCATGATCTCCACCCGGGCGGTTTTCAGCAGCGTGTCCCATGCACGGGAAAGGTCTTCCCGTGTCAGGGCGGCCACTTCCTTGCGGCTGCCGTGGGAGCCGATGGCGATCGGTTCATTCTGGCACATGATCTCAATGCACCGCTTGGTGCCGTAATACCGCTTGTCCGAAAACTCCGCGTCAATATCTTCCAAAAGCTGCCGCTGCTCCTGCTCAAAATCCTCCTGCGGGAACAAACCGTCCGGCATATGCGGTTCAAACAGGACCGTGCACAAAAGGTGCGCCAATTTATCCGACACCGTATCCCCCTGAAAACAATACCGGTCGTCCAGCCCCACGGCCGTGAGGTTGATCTTCTGCACCGGCCCGTTGACCGTATCGAAAGAATACAGGTTGGCTCCGTATAGATCATCCAGGTGCCGGTTCATGGAGGTAAAATCCGGAAACTGCCGGCAGGAGCGGGTCAAAAGCTGCGAAAGAAGCGCATTCGCCGCCGCCGTTTCATGCCGAAGCGGAACATACAGGGACACGCTCAGCCGCCCGATCTTGAACCGGTCATCCATTACGCTCCCGAAGTTCACGCCTTCGCAAATGTTCGTCTTTACCATTTCCGTCATGCAAACATCTCCAAACTGTCATATTTGAGGTCATACAGCTTTATTATACCATATTCTCCCCGCATTGAAAACAATTTTTTCTCATTTTCCTTTGGATCTACGGTTTAAGCATACACTGTCAGCCCCCTCCTTCCGGCTTTACCCTGCTGAAGGCCAAAAGGCTTCCGATATGGTTTTCTGTCCTGCCCGGAAGCGTCCTTGGGAAGGAAAGGTGATCTCCCACCGGAAGCCGCTCTCGCTCAATGAGTAATGTGCAATTGAAATCTGTTTGAGGTTGTTCTTGTGATTTTCGTTTTTCTGAAGGGCAGCTTCTCCGTATAAAGGACAGGTTCCTCTCCTCGGGCAGCTCCCCGGCGTTTCTTCGTCGCCGGGCGAAGGGCGGCAGGGACCGCTCTCCTTTACCGTTCGTCTTCTGTCCTGCCATCTCTCCGCCAGCGCAAATTTCGGGACGGGAAGGTTTCTCTTCTCGG
>CACYCG010000216.1 GCA_902772855.1 uncultured Ruminococcus sp. | reverse complement strand
AAGACTTTTAGCGTTCCCGTTGACTGTAAGCCCCGGAAGGGGGTCCGGGGGAGAATCCCCCGGATATGGGTCCAGCGTCACGCTGGCCGGGGGCACTCCCCCGGCTACGGGGTGCAGCGCCGCCGCTGCCTGGGGATTGAATCGGGGGGAGGGATATGATATAATCAGGACAATTCTTCTACATAAAAATCATGAAAGAGCGGAGGGATTTCGTTGATCAAATTTGAAAACGTCACTAAAACATACTCCAAAGGAGTCCGGGCAGTGGATAATGTGTCCTTTCACGTCAAGGGCGGGGAGATCGTGGGGTTTATCGGGCCGAACGGCTCGGGAAAAACAACGACCATGAAACTGCTCACCGGCATTATCAAAGCGGACACCGGGCATATCGCCGTCAATGGCTTCGACATCCGGCAGGATCCGATCAAAGCGAAAGAATCCATCGGCTATATCGCCGACAGCCCGGATATGTTCCTGCGGCTGAAGGGAACGGAGTTTCTGAACCTCATCGGGGATATCTATCACGTTCCCACGGAAAGCCGCCGGGAGCGGGTGGAAAAATTGGCCGGTCTGTTCGGGCTGAGCGAGGCGCTGTCGGCCCCGATGATGAGCTATTCGCACGGAATGCGGCAGAAAATGATGGTGATCGCCGCCCTGCTGCATGAGCCGCCGGTGTGGATCTTAGATGAGCCGATGATCGGGCTGGATCCCAAATCGGCCTTTGAACTGAAACAGCTCATGCGGGAGCATACCCAGAAGGGAAACGCGGTTTTCTTTTCCACGCATATGCTCGAAGTGGCGGAAAAACTCTGCGACCGGGTCATCATCATCAAAAAGGGACAGGTGCTGTACAGCGGCACCCTGGAAGAACTGGAAAAACAAAATAAAAACAAATCCCTGGAAAATATCTTCTTGGAGCTGACGGAAAAATGAAACTGTTTTTACGGCTGGTGTCGGCGCTGATTCAGGGCGTGGAGCCCAGCACCGACGAAAAAACCCGCAATAAGATCTTTTACGTTGTGATGAGTCTGGTGGTGGTGGGGGGCATTATGCTCCCGATGGCCTTTTTTGTGGGCGTCATTCTTTACAGCTTTACCACCGCTTTAGCGCCTCTGGGCACAAGCACTCATGGGGTGGAATTGTTCTTGCATCTGATCTCTGCGTTTTCCTTCGTGTTCGGACTGAATGTCATTTTCTCCGTCTTCTATTTTGCGGGCGATATCGAAAACCTTCTGCCGCTTCCGCTGCGGCCCTGGCAGATCATCGGGGCCAAATTCACCGCTGCCCTCATCAGCGAAAGCGTGATGGAATTTATCGTGATCATAGCGGCGCTGGCGGGGTATATCATCGGGTCGGGCGTTCCGTTTTACGCCTGGGCGGTGGCGCTGGTGGGAATGCTGACCATGCCCATCCTGCCGCTGGTGTACTGCGGCATCCTGTGCCTGCTGGTAATGTATTTTTTCCGCTTTATCCGCAGCAAGGATACAGTCAATAAGATCACCGGGCTGTTTACCTTCCTCGTGATCGGCGCGCTGGTGTTTTATATCGGGCAAAGCGGCTTTGATACCGAAAAACTGATCCAAACCATGTCCCATGCCGACAGCGACGTGCTGGGGGTGCTCAACTGGGTGTTCCCGCAGGTGCCCCTGCTCGTGGATTCTATGAGCCTTTCGGGGCTGTGGAAACTGCCGGTGTATCTGCTGGTGAATGCGGCGGCTGTCGGGGTGTTTATGCTGCTGGCGCAGGGCACCTACCTGCCGGGCGTAGTGGGGGTCAGTCAGGGCAGTTCCCGCCGGGGAAATGGGGACAAGGTGTTTGCAAAGCTGCGGCAGCGCTCACCGGCGGCCTCCTATCTGGGAAAAGAATTCCGGATCCTGCTGAGGACCCCGGCGTATTTTACCAACTGCCTGATGATCAACCTGATCTGGCCGCTGTTTCTGTACCTGATCTACGTCTTGCAGGGGCAGACGAACTTTCTTGATTCCTTCCTGTACGGCATCCGCAGCGGGCATGAGGAAACCGTGCTGACGCTGGTGCTGGGCATTTCAGCGGTGTCGGTGCTGGTGACGGCGGTCAACTGCATCGCTTCCTCCGCCCTGACAAGGGAAGGAAAGCATTTTGCCTTTGTCAAATATATTCCCCTGTCGTACACCGCTCAGCTCAATGTCAAGGCGCTGGTCAGCATCCTGATCAGCGGGTCGGGAATGCTGCTGTATGTGTTAGCGGCCTGCCTGTGGCTGAATACGGGGGTCAAGTTCACCGTGTTCTGCTGTCTGGTGAGCCTGCTGTCGGTGGCGTTTGCTTCGTATTTAGGGGTTTTCATTGATTCCATTAACCCCAAACTCCTCTGGGACGATGAGCTGAACGCACTCAGAGGGAATTATTACGTCTTTTTCAATATGGCGCTGGCCATCCTGATCGAAGCCGTTATCTGCGGCGGATCATACCTGCTGTTCCGGTATACGGAGTGGGGGGCGCTGATGATCATCATCCTGCTGTTCGTGCTGCTCATGGCGATGACGGCGGGGGCATACCTGCTGTGCACCTGCCGGGGCACCCGGAATATGGATGAGTTTACCGTGTAAGTCAAAAGCCGGAGACCCTAAGAGGATCTCCGGTTTTTTATGCCCGGGGCATGAATAAATATACGGTGCATAATGCATAAGATGCAATAGGAGAGGGGTGTGTGCTTCACAGGAAGATTATAATTATGAATATATAGATTTTATGCGGTCTTGGTGAACATTTTCAGTGGAAAAATATGTCAAAAACGCAGAAGTGCTGTAGAATATTGTTACATTTTTTTTATATTTATTGTTGCACAAAATAAAAAAATTTGTTATAGTAAGAGCAGGGTGATTTTCCAATCGTGACTATCCGAAACCCGGGAAGGATTTTCCCGATGCGGACGATCCAGTCCATTACAATACAACAGAAGGGCGTGATTCCTATGGGAAGAACTTCGAGGAACGATGAGGGAAAGGAATTTCTGAACAGTTTCAAGCGGGCAGCCAGCCCTATGCTGGTGCTGCTGCTGCTGAATGAAAAA
The DNA here is from genome assembly GCA_902772855.1 of uncultured Ruminococcus sp. Taxonomy (GTDB): domain Bacteria; phylum Bacillota; class Clostridia; order Oscillospirales; family Acutalibacteraceae; genus UBA1213. The sequence continues at coordinate 3,019 of CACYCG010000216.1, read as the reverse complement.
CCGATGTATGTATATAAATTGTCTCAGGAATTGGAGCGGCGCAGTGACAGCACGTTCAAGCTGAACTTTTTGTACCCGGTATTATATCGGCTGCAGCAGGATGAGTATGTGGTGGAATACTCGCAGGAGATCACGGAAAGCCACCGCACCCGGAATTATTACGCCATAACCGATAAGGGGCGGGATCGCCTGCAGGAGATGATCCGGCAGTACAACTCCCTGATCGCCACCGTCAATTCGGTGATAGAAAACGATGGCTCCATTTCCACAGAGCTTCCCACGCTTACAGGGTACGAAGAAGAAGACGAATGTTAAAAAAGCACAAACCCCGGCTCCCGGAGAACGATTTTCCGGGGGGCGGGGCTGTTTTTGTGAAGAGAGGGGCTGGTGGACGTCAGAGCTTCTGATAGCCGGTGATGGCGTCTTTGGCCATGCGAATGGTTTTCATGAACTCAGAGGCAGGCTCCTTGCCGAACGTATCCAGCTGGAGGCCGATGTTGCCGCCGGCATAATCGATCCGCATGATCGTTTTTCTGCTGAGAATATACCCGATCAGAAAAGCGACAGCCAGAATGATGGTGGTGATCCCGGCGTAAAGCATACTCTCGTTATTTTTGGAGAAGGCCAGCAGAAAAACGCTGACAAGGAAGAGAAGGGTCGCGACTACCAGCCGCAGAGGGCGGGAATAATATTCAAAGCAGGTGCCGGTGACATCTTTCAGATCTAAAATATGTTCCTGCTGACAGGAAAAATAGCCGCTCCCGGACCGGAACACGCATTTTCCGCTCATATACACCCGCTTATTGGTGACAGTGCCGCAGCCAAAGGTGCCGAGAATCTTCTCATTCTGATTTACAAACAGACTCATGATAAAACATCCTTTCATTTTTCAACAATAGTAAATACAGGGGGTCATGCCGTGGGCTGTTTCGAGGGAGGCGCTGCGAGGGGGATCTCCTGCTCATAGCCGCTGAGGACGTCTTTGGCCTGCCGCAGCAGCCAGTGGAACCTCCGGACGGTTTTTTTGGTCGTAAGGCGCAGGTCGATGGCCAATTGTTCATCCGCATAGCAGACAATGAACAGTGTTTGCTTCCGGAGAAAATAAACGCACAGGGCGATCAGCGCCATAAGCACCAGACAGCAGCCGCAGGCCAGCAGGAACACATTCAGGTTTTTGCCGCTTTGGCTCTGCATCCAGGCGTCCGGCCCGAACATACAGCTGAGGGCTGGCAGGATCATCATCAGCGCCACCAGCAGCAGGCCGGCCATGATGACCAGCGGCTTCAGGGAGGCCACGATCGCCATACCGCTTCCGGTCACGTCCTTCAGGTCAACGGTCCGGGCCTCGTTGATTTTTGTGTAGCCTCCTTTGGAGCGCACAAGGCTATTCCCTGCAAAGTAGATCCGCTTGTCGGTCAGTACGGCCTGGTGGCTGCTGAGTTCCTGTTTGCTGATGAGCTGGGATATCACTCCGTTGCCCATGACAGCCAGCACCCGCTCATGCGGGTCGATCAGAACACTGTCTTCTTTTTCCATACTATTGATCATCCTTTCTAAAGAAAATAGACCATCCTGTGGTTTCTTTCCGTCCGGCCGGGGGAGCGGTTCACTTTGCAGGGGAGGATGTGAAACCGGCGGAAAGAAAACCGATGGGGAGGGGAACGGTCTCTTTCTGGTTTCCCCTTCTGTACCATAGACGCCTGTGCAGCCAAAAGGTTCAAAAAATCCGAAAATTTTTTGAAAAAAAAATTGCCCCGGATTTCTCCGGGATGTGGAAATAATTGAACCTTTTTCCGTTCGGTGCGTCTATAAAACAGAGGGAGATGATGATTTATAAATCTAACTTGAATCCGCATTCCTCAAAAAAGGGCACTCCGCTGTAAAAAGCGAAGTGCCCTTTAGAGGTGTATGGCAGGGGGTCAGCCGTCTATGTCGTCAGGATCCAGGTTTTCGTCATCGCCATCCCAGGTTTCGTCATAGCCGTCCCAGGTGTCGTCATCGCCGTCCCAGGTTTTGTCATAGTCATCCCAGGTGTCGTCATCGCCGTCCCAGGTGTCGTCATCGTCATCCCAGGTGTCGTCCTGCTCCGGACAGCCCTCGTCATACCAAGGGTCGTCCTCATCGGAGTCATCCCACAATAGCTCCTTGGTCCAATGCTCGTTGTCCCAGGGATTATCTCCCCAATCATCGGTCGTATCAGGGTACTCTTCGATGAACCACCCATCATCCCCTTCTCCCTGCGGTTTGTCATAAACCCATGCATGGCTGGGATGCTTCTGGTAGAAAGTGCCGGAACACCAATCGCCCTGGGCCTCGACCGCCCCGGAAAAGGCGCACAGACAGGTGCGGGAGAAAGCGTCTTTTCCCATGGAAACGGGGGTGGTGGTCCTTTCCCAATCCTCCTGTGAGTAATCGGCGTGGTCAATATACACTTTCTTGATTTTAGAGCAGTTATAGAACGCCCGGTTCCCGATGCGGGTGAGGGTGGAGGGGAAGATGAGGCCGTCATAGCAGTAGACGGTATCCTGCATAAAGCCCTCATCGTATTGGATCTGAAGCTGCCCCTGCAGTGGTTCGCAGTTTTCAAAGGCGCTGTCTTCTATGCGGGTAAGGCTGGCGGGGATGGTGATGACGCGCAGCGGGTTATCCTTGAAGGCGTTTGCGCCGATCACGGAAACGGCATCCGGGAGGATGACGGCGGAAAGAGCGCAGCCCTCAAAGGTGCTTTCTTCCACGGTGCTCAGGCCTTCCGGCAGGCTGGACAGGGCGGAAAAATAGGGGGTGGCGTGATTTTCTATCATCGTATGGATTTTTTCGTCCCAAAGGCTGTTTCTCGGGGACGTGACGATCCAAAGCCGACTGCACCCGGCAAAGGCACGGGCGCCGATGGTTCGGAGGTTCCCCCCCAGGGTGACTTCTTCCAGCAAGGGGCAGTTTTCAAAGGCGCTCTCTCCCAGGGTCGTCAGGGAATCGGGGAAGGTCAGGGTTTTCAGTCTCGTACAATGGAAGAAGGCTCGTT
>CACYCG010000215.1 GCA_902772855.1 uncultured Ruminococcus sp. | reverse complement strand
TTCTCCCGGCCTTGTAGCTTTCAGATTGAAAAGGCCCCAGCGAAACTTTGCATTCCTTTGCAAGACTTTTAGCGTTTCCGTTGACTGTAAGCCCCGGAAGGGGGGTCTGGGGGCACTCCCCCAGACCCGGGGTGCAGCGCCGCCGCTGCCCCCCGGATATGGGTGCAGCGTCACGCTGCTGCAAGCCCCGGATGGGGGGTCTGGGGGCACTCCCCCAGACCCGGGTCCAGCGTCACGCTGGCGCTGCCTGGTTGATAAATGGGAAGAGATATGGTATAGTAGATATGTAAACGAAAAGAGTATTCTGCATGAAAGAATAAGAGGTCGGAAGCATGAAGATCATAGGCATAGATCCCGGGTACGCCATTGTGGGGTATGGGGTGATCGAATACAGCGCCGGGTGTTATTCCCCGATCGAATACGGCGCCATCGTAACAGAGGCGAGCCAGCCCTTCCCGCAGCGGCTGCAGCATATCTATCACGAGATGGTTTCCCTCATTATCCGGCACGACCCGGAGGAGATGGCCATTGAAAAACTGTATTTTCAGAATAATCACACCACGGCCATTCCCGTGGCGGAAGCAAGGGGCGTGCTGCTGCTGGCGGCGCAGATGAACCAGATCCCCATCAGCGAATATACGCCTCTTCAGGTCAAGCAGGCAGTCACCGGATACGGTCAGGCCAAAAAACCGCAGGTGATGGAAATGACCCGCCGCCTGCTGAAGCTGAAGCAGATCCCGAAGCCCGATGACGCCGCCGATGCGCTGGCCATCGCCATCTGCCATGTGCAGAGTTCGGGGACAAGGCTGAAAGACCTGCTCAACCGCCGCAATAAAATGGATCCTTACGGCAGGGGGGTGGGGACGCTTTGACACAGCTTTATTTTGTACGCCATGCCCAGCCCGATTACCGCACGGGGATCGACAGCACCTTCCCGCTTTCCGAAGAGGGAAGGCAGGACCGGCTGCAGGCGCAGGCGATCTTGCACGCTGTGCCGCTGACTGCGGCTGTGTCCAGTCCGTACCGGCGCAGCCTGGATACGATCCTTCCGATCGTGGAGGAACACGGCCTTCCCCTTGAAACAGACGAGCGGCTGCGGGAGCGGGATAAGGGGCCGCAGTTTTACGGAAAAACCAATAAGACCGCCTTTTTTCGCCGATTGTGGGCCGAGCCGGATTTTTGCGATGAAGGCGGAGAGACCTTTTTGTCCTGCCAGCGCCGGAATGTTTCAGCGGTGCGGGAGATCCTGTCCCGTTATCCCGGCGGGCGAGTGCTCATCGGCACCCACGGCACCGCTCTGAGCACGATCCTTCAGGCATATGACCCTTCTTTTACGGTGGATTCTTTTTTCCGGATCATTGACGAAATGCCCTATGTGATCCGGCTGGATTTTGAAGGAGAGATTATTCAAGGAATGGAGGAATTGCTGTCTGTTCACAAATCATGTCACGGACAGCAGTAAGAGAAAGATGATTTACAGTCTGAGAGGCACGATCGTGCACACGGAACTCAATGCGGTGGTCATTGAATGCGGGGGAGTAGGCTACCGCTGCCTGACGACCCTGAACACCCTGCGGGCTCTGCCGAGAGTCGGAGAGCAGGCGCTGGTGTATACGCATATGCTGGTGCGGGAAGATGCGGTGGAATTATGCGGCTTTGCTGATACCGGCGAACTCAATTGTTTCAAAATGCTTATGAGCGTCAGCGGGGTCGGGGCAAAGGTGGCGATATCCATCCTGTCCGTCCTGTCGCCCGAGCAGGTGGCGCTGGCGGTTTCCTCCGGGGACAGCAAAGCGCTCACCAAGGCTTCCGGCGTGGGCAACAAATTAGCGCAGCGTATTGTGCTGGAAATGAAGGATAAGGTCAAACAAATCGCTCCTGCGGCAGCGGTGGATCTGTCGGGAACAGCTCCGGCACTTTCGGGAGAACAGGGTAATCTTGCGAAAGCGATCGGTGCGCTGGCGGTGCTGGGGTATTCTCAGGAAGAGGTCATGCCCTTTATGGCGGGCATAGATCCGACGCAGCCGGTGGAAGCCATTATCGGCGCCACGCTTCGGGCCATCGGGAAAAAATGATGTGAGGGTCGGATATGGACGAATATTTTGATGAAAGAATGGTTTCTCCCACGGAGATCATGGGAGAAAACGAAAGCGATAACCCCCTGCGCCCGAGGAGGCTGGAGGATTATATCGGTCAGGAAAAAGTCAAGCAGAACTTAGCGGTTTTTATTGAAGCGGCCCGCTACCGCCGGGAAACGCTGGACCATGTGCTGCTTTACGGTCCGCCGGGACTGGGCAAAACCACGCTTTCCGGCATTATCGCCAACGAACTGGGGGTCAATCTTCGCATTACCTCCGGACCGGCCATTGAAAAGCCGGGGGATTTAGCGGCGATGCTGACCAATCTCAATGAGGGAGACGTGCTGTTTATTGATGAGATCCACCGCATTTCCCGTGCGGTGGAAGAGGTGCTCTACCCGGCGATGGAGGATTTTTCCATTGACATCGTGACCGGAAAAGGGCAGATGGCCACGGCTTACCATCTTCCGCTCCCGCATTTTACGCTGGTGGGCGCCACGACTCGTGCCGGTCAGCTCACCGCTCCGCTGCGGGACCGTTTCGGCGTGTCGCTGCGGCTGGAATTGTACACACCCGTGGAGCTGGCGAAGATCGTCACCCGCAGCGCCGCTATCCTGAATATCCCCATCGAGCCGGACGGCGCTTTAGAGATCGCCTCCCGTTCCAGAGGCACGCCCCGGATCGCCAACCGAATGCTCAAGCGGGTGCGGGATTTTGCCCAGGTGCTCTCCGACGGCGTCATCACTCTGCACACGGCGCAGGTGGCGCTGGAGCGTCTGGAGATCGACGAATTGGGGCTGGATTCCAACGATCGCCGGATGCTGCACGCCATTATGAAATTCTATAACGGCGGTCCCGTGGGGCTGGAGACCTTAGCGGCCGCCATCGGAGAAGAAGCCGTTACGATCGAAGACGTGATCGAGCCGTATCTAATGCAGATCGGTTTTTTAAGCCGCACGCCGAGAGGCCGCTGCATTACCCGTGCGGGCTGTCTGCATATCGGCGTCACCCCGCCCCCGCAGGCCGATGCGCAGCTCAAATTTGAAACCGATGCAGAATAGGAGGCTTCCCCGTTATGACGGTGCTGACGGTGTCCACATTGAATACCTATATCCGTTATCAGTTTGAAACGGATGCAAAGCTGAAAAATGTTTTTCTTCAGGGGGAGATCTCCAATTATACCGACCACTATCGTTCCGGGCATTTGTACCTGTCACTGAAGGACGAGAAAAGCGTCATCAAAGCGGTCATGTTTTCCGGAAATGCCTCCCGGCTGCGGTTTCGCCCGGAAAACGGCATGAAGGTGCTGGTGCGGGGAAGAGTGGGCGTCTACGAACCCACCGGGCAGTACCAGTTCTATATTGAAGAAATGCAGCCCTACGGAGCCGGAGCCGCAGCACTGGCGTTTGAGCAGCTTAAGGCAAAGTTGGAGGCGCAGGGATTGTTCGCTGCCTCCCGCAAAAAGCCTCTGCCGGCTTTTCCGGAAAAGATCGGGGTCATCACCTCCCCGACAGGGGCGGCTTTGCAGGATATCTGCCGGATCCTTTCCCGCCGCTATCCGATTGCGGAAGTGACGGTCTTCCCAGCGCAGGTGCAGGGAGAGCGGGCAGCGTCCGAATTGATCCGAGCGCTGCGGCAGGCCGATGCCTCCGGCGCCGACGTGCTCATCATTGGGCGGGGCGGCGGCGCTTCGGAAGACCTGAGCGCTTTCAATGATGAAGCGCTGGTTCGGGCCGTGGCCGCCTGCCGCACGCCGATCGTGTCCGGCGTGGGACATGAAACCGATGTTACGTTATGCGATTTTGCTGCTGACGTGCGGGCGTCCACTCCTTCCGCGGCAGCGGAACTGGTTTCTCCCGACCGCACGGAACTGCTGGAACAACTGTCGGCTTATCGGAGCCGCCTGCGGGCGCTTCTGGAGCGCCGGGTGCGCTTTGAGCGGATGCGGCTGGAAACAATTGCGGCGGCCGGAGTGCTTTCGGAAAAAACGCCCATCTTTGCAGCACGGGCGCAGGAGATAGACCGGCTTTCCGACCGCCTGTTCCATGCCGGAAGACAGATGCTGACAGCGGAAAAACAAAGGCTTGCTTCTTTAGCAGGAAAAGCGGATGCCCTCAGTCCGCTGCGGCGATTGGAGGGCGGGTATGCTCTTGCGATGAAGGACGGCCGCCCCGTGACCCGGGCGGCACAGGCGGAACCGGGAGAAGAACTGACCATCCGTTTTTTGGACGGAGAACTGAAAACCACCGTGAAAGAAAGGAGCCTGCTCTGATGGCTAAGATGAATTACGAACAATCCGTTTTACGGCTGGAAGAGATCGTTTCGCAGCTGGAGGGCGGCGGTCTGACGCTGGAAGAATCCCTGAAGCTGTTTGAAGAGGGGACCAAACTGCTGACCCGCTGCCATACGCAGCTTGAAGCGGCGGAGCAAAAGATCACGATGTTGACGGCACAGGAGAAAGGAGAAGAATGATGAAAACTCAGGCATTTGAACGGGAACTGACGGCTTGTCTGCCGGAAAAAGAGGCTTTGACCGGCCTGCTGCACGATTCCATGGAGTACAGTCTGACCGCCGGAGGAAAGCGGATCCGCCCCATGCTCGTCATGGAATTTGCAAAGCTCTGCGGCGGGACGGAGGAGGCGGCACTGCCTTTTGCCTGTGCGGTGGAAATGGTGCATACCTATTCTCTGATCCATGATGACCTGCCCTGCATGGATAATGACGATCTCCGGCGGGGCAAACCGACCAATCATAAAGTGTTTGGGGAAGCTACCGCTCTGTTAGCAGGAAGCGGTCTGCTGACCCATGCCTTTGAAACGCTTACGTCCCCAAAGGCGATCGCTCTCAACGGGGCGGAAACCTGCGCCAAAGCGGTGGCGCTGGTGGCCGCCTGCGCCGGCATTGACGGAATGCTCGGCGGGCAGATGATCGACCTGCAAAGCGAAGGAAAACAGGTTTCGGTGGAAACCCTGCAGACGATGGACCGCCTGAAAACCGGCGCTCTGATCCGCTGCGCCTGTGAATTGGGCTGTCTGTCGGCCGGGGCAACGGATGAGCAGATCGAAGGAGCGAGGGTTTATGCGGAAAATATCGGGCTGGCTTTCCAGATCGTGGACGATATGCTCGATGTGACCTCCAGCACCGAAAAGCTCGGCAAACCGGTGGGAAGCGACAGCGAAAACGAAAAATCCACCTATGCGGCGCTGCTGGGCGTGGAACAATGCCGGATCCTCAGCCGGGAACTGACGGAGAAGGCGGTGGAAGCCCTGAAGATCTTCCCCGGGGATACCGAACCGCTGAAAAACTTTGCGGAGTATCTGCTGCATAGAGAAAACTGATTGCATAACCGTGGGGTTTGGTGTATAATGTAAAAAGACTGCATGATTATGCAAAAAATGGAGAATCAACATGACAGAAGAGAGTATCCTGCAGCGGATCCAACAATCATCTGACGTAAAAAATCTGTCTGCACAGGAGTTGCAGACCCTGTCCGACGAGATCCGCATGGAGATCATCCGGACCGTTTCCCGCAACGGCGGTCACTTAGCCTCCAACCTTGGCGTCGTGGAACTGACAGTGGCTTTGCACAGCGTGTTCAATTTTCCGAAAGACCAGATCGTCTGGGATGTGGGGCATCAGAGCTATGCCCATAAGATCCTCACAGGCCGCAGCGGGCAGATCGACACCATTCGCTGCGAAGGCGGCTTGTCCGGTTTTCCCAAGCGGGAAGAAAGTGAATATGATTCCTTTAATACCGGCCACAGCAGCACCTCCATTTCGGCGGCGCTGGGGCTTTCGTGCGCCGGGAGCATCTGCGGCGACAAGCATTACACCATCGCCGTCATCGGAGACGGCGCCCTGAGCGGAGGTCTGGCGCTGGAAGGAATGAACAACGCCGGCCGTTCCAAGGAAAAGCTGATCGTTATTCTCAACGACAATAAAATGTCCATTTCCAAAAACGTTGGGTCTATGGCCCGCTATTTGACTAAGATCCGAATGAAGCCTTCCTATATCAACGCCAAGCAAAGCGTTCATCAGAAGCTCGACCGTTCTCCTGCCATCGGCCAGCCGGTGGCCCGGTGGATCAGCCGGGTCAAGGCGTGGATCCGGGTGAACTTTTTCGGGCACCAGAAAAATATTTTTGAGCAAATGGGCTTCAATTATTACGGTCCTCTGGACGGCCACGATATTTCCCAGCTCCAGACGGCTCTGCGGGCCGCCAAACGCTCCCGCGGGCCGGTGTGGCTGCATATCTGCACGGTCAAAGGCAAGGGCTATGAATTTGCCGAGCGGGACCCCAAGATTTTTCACGGAGTGTCGGCGTTTGATCTGGACACCGGCGAACCGAAAAGCGGTTCGGTGGGATATTCCGACGTGTTCGGGGAATGTATGTGCGAGCTGGCCCGAAAAGAAAAGCGGCTGTGCGCCATTACGGCCGCCATGACGATCGGCACCGGCCTGACCGGGTTTGAAGCAAAATACCGAAATCGTTTTTATGATGTTGGAATCGCCGAAGAACACGCCGTCACCTTTGCGGCCGGTTTGGCAGCCGGGGGAGCGGTGCCGGTGTTTGCGGTGTATTCCACGTTCCTGCAGCGCAGCTATGACCAGATCCTGCACGATGCAGCCCTGCAGAACCTGCATTTGGTGCTGGCCATCGACCGGGCCGGCGTGGTGGGAGAGGACGGAGAAACGCACCAGGGATTGTTTGACGTTGCTTTTTTGAACACCATTCCGCGCGTGACGATTTTTGCGCCGTCTTCCTTTGAGGAGCTGCGTCTGATGCTTTCTCGGGCGGTGCTGGAAACTCCCGGCGTGGTGGCGGTGCGCTATCCCCGGGGAGGAGAAGCCTATCTTCCGGAAGACTATACTGTGCGCCGGGAGGAATATACCTTGTATGGGGACCCGAACGCTTCGGTGCTGCTGATCACCTACGGCAGACTGTTTTCACAGGCCTGTCTGGCGCAGGAGGCGCTCCGGGAAAAAGGACTGCCGGTGTGTATCCTGAAGCTCAACTGCATCAAACCGATCCCCGAAGAAGCCATTCGGACGGCATCGGGCTATGCAGGCTGTTATTTTATCGAAGAGGGCATGAAAAACGGCGGCGTGGGAGAATCGTTTTTCTTCCGGCTGGCGCAGATCGGTTTTGGCGGTTCGTTTCATTTGCGGGCCGTGGAAGAGTATGTGCGGCAGGCCAAGGTGGATTCGGCCCTGCATCATCTCGGGCTGGATGCGGACAGTATTGCCCGCACCATCCTGGAACAGGAAAACGGACAAGGAACGGAAAAACAGGGGTGAATAGAATTGTCGTCAAAAAAACGATTGGATGTGCTGGTGGTGGAGGCCGGTCTGGCGGAAAGCCGGGAGAAGGCCAAAGCGCTGATCATGGCGGGAGTCATTTATGTCGATAACCAGAAAGCCGACAAAGCCGGAACGGCCTACCCCGAAGGAACGCAGGTGGAACTGCGGGGGAATAAAATGCCCTATGTCAGCCGGGGCGGGTTTAAGCTGGAAAAGGCCATGAAAACCTTCCCAATCGACCTGAGCGGCTGCGTAACGATGGACATCGGCGCTTCCACCGGCGGGTTTACCGATTGTATGCTGCAAAACGGAGCGAAAAAAGTCTATGCGGTGGATGTGGGCTACGGCCAGTTGGCGTGGAAGCTGAGAAGCGACAGCCGGGTGGTGAACCTTGAGCGCACCAACGTGCGCTATCTGACGCCGGAACAGGTGCCGGAACCGCTGGATTTTTTCAGCGTGGACGTTTGTTTTATTTCGCTGAAGCTGGTCCTTCCGGCCGTGCGTCCGTTTCTGAAGGAAAACGGAACTGCTGTCTGCCTGATCAAACCGCAGTTTGAAGCCGGAAGAGAATGCGTGGGCAAAAACGGCGTGGTGCGGGACCGGCAGGTCCATGCCCGTGTGATCGAGGAGATCTGCCGGTTTTGTCCGGAAAACGGATTTGAGGTGCGGGGATTGACTTATTCTCCCATCAAAGGCCCGGAAGGGAATATTGAATATCTGCTGTATCTGTCCCGCAGTGACAGTCCTTCAAAGGAAATAGAAGCGGATATAGCGGGGGTCGTGGAGGAATCCCACGCAGCCCTGGATACATGACAAGCAGGAGGGGACGATCATGCCGAATCGGCCTGGATTTCAAACGGTTCTGCTGCTGCCGAACCTGACCAAACAGGGCGCTTATGAAGCCTCTTTGCAGGCAATCTCCATTTTGCACCGGGAAGGCATCCGGGTGCTGCTGCCGGACTCGCTGAAAGACCGCTATCCGGACCGGCCGGTGACGTTTTCCGGCAGCACGGACTGTGCGGCTGCGGCGGCGGATATGGTGCTGACCATCGGCGGCGACGGCACCATTATTCATGCGGCCCGCCACGCCGTACCCCTGAAAAAGCCCCTGCTGGGCATCAATATGGGAAGACTGGGCTTTGTGGCAGGGCTGGAAAGAAATGAGCTGTCCATGCTGTCCCGTCTGGCTTCAGGGGATTATGAGATCGAAAAAAGAATGCTTTTGTCGGTCGTGCATCATGGCGACGGGGAAGCGCAGACGTTTTTGGCGCTGAATGATGCGGTCATCTCCCGTGGCTCCCTGTCTCGCCTGATCGACATTGACGTGACCCTCGACCGGGATTATATGTGCCATTACCGTTCGGACGGGCTGATCATCTCCACCCCGACCGGTTCGAGCGCTTATTCCTTAGCGGCCGGCGGGCCGGTGGTGGAGCCGTCGATGAAATGCATCGTGATGACCCCGATCTGCCCGCACAGCCTGTTTGCCCGCTCGGTCGTGTTCAGCCACCGATCGCATCTTTCGGTCAGTGCGCTCTGCGATGATGACACGACCGTGTTCCTCACGATCGACGGAGCCGAAACGGTGATCCTGAAAAAAACGGATAACGTCTATATCACCTCCTCCGGAACGGAGGCGGAATTCGTGGTCCTGAAGGACCGTTCTTTCTATCGGGTACTGAATGAAAAGTTTACGGAAAAAGGAGATGGTGATTCTTGAAATTCCTTCGACAGTCGAAGATCCTGGAGCTGATCCGCACCGAATGCATCGACACGCAGTCGGAATTGCTGGAAAAACTGCAGGAGTCTGGTTTTCGGGTAACACAGGCGACCGTGTCCCGTGACATCAAGGAAATGCGCCTGATCAAAACGCAGAGTGCAGACGGCCGCTACCGGTATGCCTGCGAACCCACTGCGGAAAACGATCAGGAAAGCCATGCCTATCTGCTGGCCAATGCGGTGATCGATGTGGACCACACACAGCATTTAGTGGTCATCAAAACGAAGAGCGGCATGGCGCAGGCGGTTTGTGCGGCTCTGGATGCCACGCAGCGCAGCGGGGTGCTGGGGTCTATTGCCGGAGATGACACCATCTTTGTAGCCACCCGCACCGAAGCGGTTGCCGTGGGGCTGGTCAGCGACCTTCGCCGTCAGGCGGAAGGCGGATCTGCCCCGGCGCAGTAGGAGGCGTGGGAATGTTAGATAATCTGTATATTGAAAACATAGCGGTGATCGAGCGCTGCACGATCGATTTAGCGCCGGGGCTGAATGTGCTCACCGGTGAGACCGGTGCCGGTAAATCCATTATCATTGATTCCATTCAGGCGATCTTAGGCAGCCGCACATCCAGAGATCTCATTCGCAGCGGCGTGGAAACAGCCTTTGTCAGTGCAGCGTTTTCCGGGTTGTCGGAAGAGGCGCTGCATCAGTTTTCACAGGCTGGGTATGAGCCGGAGGAAGACGGCGTTTTCCTGATCCAGCGGGAACTCTCGCTCAGCGGCAAGGGAAAATGCCGAATCAACGGCCGTCCCGCCACGGTGGGGACGCTGAAGGCGCTCGGAGAACACCTGATCGACATTCACGGGCAGCACGCCAGCTATGAACTGCTGAACCCCGAACGGCACGTTACCTATATCGACCATTTAGGCGGACTCGAAGAGGAAGTGGCTGCCTACCGGAAAGTCTATCAGGAATACACCCGTCTGAAATCGCAGCTTCAGCAGGCGCAGACCGATGAAGGAGAACGGATGCGCCGCATGGACCTGCTGCGCTATCAGGTGGATGAACTGGAGCAGGCGGAATTGGTGGACGGCGAATGGGAAGAACTCACCGAGCGGGAACGGGTGCTGGCCAACCGGGAAAAGATCGTAATGGGCCTGCAGGAGGCTTACGGGTATCTCAACGGCGGTGAGGAGGAAGACGGCTCTCTCCAGATGCTGGAAGAAGCGGTGGAAAGCCTGAGTTCCCTGTCCGATGTCTTACCCGAAGCCGGGACGGTGGGGGAGAGGCTTTCCGGGCTTTTATATGAGCTGGAAGACTGCCGCAGCGAAGTGCTGGGGCTGGCGGAAGAAATGGACTGCGATGAGGACGACAGCCGGGAAGTGGCCGAGCGGCTGGACCTGCTGTATTCCCTGAGCCGCAAATACGGCTCCACCATCCGGGAAATGCTCGATTTTTTGGAAAAGGCGAAACAAGAGCTGGAAGCCCTTGAAAACTATGATGAAAACCGGGAAAAACTGATGGAAGCCTGCCGGGTGTCCGGGCAGAAAGCCAAAGAACTGGCAAAGACCCTTTCCGAAAAGCGCCGGAAGATCTCCGAAGAATTCGTCCGCAGCGTCAAAAAAGAGATGACTTATCTGGATATGCCCCATGTGGAGCTGGTTGTGCGGCAGGAAACCTGCCCGCTGAATGCGAACGGCTGCGACCAGATTGAGATCCTGATCTCCACCAACCCCGGAGAGCAGCCCAAGCCGGTGGCTAAAATCGCCAGCGGCGGTGAGCTTTCGAGAATGATGCTGGCCATCAAAAACGTGCTTTCGGAAAAAGAGGATATCGGCACCCTGATTTTTGACGAAGTGGATACCGGCATCAGCGGAAGCGCCGCACAGAAAGTCGGCTTCAAGCTCAAAAGCGTATCGGGCGGGCGGCAGGTGCTGTGCGTGACGCATTTAGCGCAGATCGCCGCATTAGCGGACAGCCATCTCAAAATCGCCAAATCCGTTTCAGACGGAAAAACCTTTACCTCGGTGACGCCCCTGGACCACGAAGGAAGGCGCAGAGAATTGGCGCGCATCATCGGCGGCGTGCAGATCACCGAGGCGACCCTGCAATATGCCGAAGAAATGCTGCAGCAAAGCGCTGCTTTACAGGAGGAATAACAAATGGACTGCTTGTTTTGTAAAATCATCGCCGGGGAGATCCCCTCGGCCAAAGTGTACGAAGATGAAACGGTGTATGCCTTCAAAGACATCGCTCCTATGGCGCCGGTGCATATCCTGATCGTTCCCAAGGCGCATCTGGCGTCTGTCAATGAGATCACTCCCGAAAACAGTGCGGTCGTCGCCCATATTTTTGAAGTGGCAGCGAAGCTCGCTGCGGAAATGGGACTGGCGGAAGACGGCTACCGTGTGGTCACAAACTGCGGCGCTCATGCCGGGCAGACGGTTTTCCACCTGCATTTCCATCTGCTGGGCGGAAAAAAGCTGAAGGTTGAAATGTGCTGAGCAATAGCCCCGGGCGGAGTTTTCCGGCGTTTGCGGCGGCCCTTTGCGTGCTGGCTGTTTCGTTGGTGCTGTATGGGCAGTTCCGGCTGATCCTTCCGCTGGCGCTGCTGCTGATGGCAGCGGCTCTGGTTTTGTTTTTGGTGCTGCCGAAAGAAAAACGGCTGTTTTACGCAGCGGCTTTTCTGTGTGCGGTCATCTCCCTGTTGTCGCTGGGCTTGTCCCGGCAGCGTCTGGAAACGCCCGCTCTGGCTCTGTCCGGTAAAACGCTGACCTGCAGCGGAGTGCTGAGTGATCTGCCCTATGAGGAAAACGGCCGCTTTTTTTACCGCCTGACCCTGCAGGAAATCCCCGGCTGGAAGGCCGGGGACGTGACCGTGCTGATTTCTTCCCGCCAATCGCTGCGGCTGGAACCATATGACCGGCTGAGCGCCACGCTTCGGTTTGATTCGTTTGACGGGACTTCCAAGACTTCTTCTCCGGCCAGGGATATTGTCCTGAAGGGGCGCATACAGGAAAACGCCCCCTGCGCGGTGAGCGCCGGGGAAGAAAAGCCGCCGGATTTTTATCTGCTGATGCTGCGCCGGCATATCAAAAACCGCCTGTCTTCCCAGCTTCCGCCCCGAGAAGCGGCCTTTGCCCACGCCATCGTGCTGGGGGATAAGCATTCGTTCGACGCTTCCGCTCTGGACGATTTTCGCCAGGCAGGACTTTCGCATATCATCGTAGTGTCCGGGTTTCACCTGTCGGTCATTGTGACGCTGATTTTGCTGCTGACGGAAAAGCTGCTGCGTCAGCGCCGGAAGATCTGGCCCATCCTTGCGGTCATGCTGGGTATTTTGCCCTATATGGCGCTGGCGGGCTTTACCCCGTCCGTGGTGCGGGCCGGGCTGATGGTGGAGCTGGTCATGCTCGGCCGGCTTTTCTTTGTCCGGCTCCGGGTGCAGGATGCGCTGGGCGGAGCGGTGGCGCTGATGACAATGGCCGACCCCTATCTCGTGCTGGACGCCAGTTTTCTGCTGTCGGTTTCGGCGACGGCGGGCATCCTGCTGTGGGGGAAAGGGTTTTACCACCTGCTGACCCGATCTGCAGACGTGCACCGGCTGATGGAGCTTTTCCGTCTGAAACCGGGGGAGGGCCGGTATATGGTTTTCTTTCAGCCGCTGCGCCTGCTGCTGAAGGGGTACCGTCTGGTGTGCGGGACGGCTGCCGCTGCTCTTTCGGCAGGGCTGGCTACGATGCCGGTGATCATGGTCCGGTTTGAAACGCTTTCCCTGTATGCGCTGCCGGCCAATCTGCTGGTCAGTCCGGTGGTTTTCCTAAATCTGTCGGCGCATTTGCTGCTGCTGCTGCTGGATGGCCTTCCGCTGCTGTCTTTTCTGACGCCCCTCTGCTCCTCGCTGACGTGCCTGCTGACCGATTATGTGCTGGGCAGCGCCCGCCTGATCGCTTCGGCGCCGTGGGCGCAGCTTTCCGCAGAAGGCGCTTCCGTCATCGGCTGCGGGTGCCTGATCGCTTTTTCGCTGCTGCTGCTGCACCGGTATTACTGGGCAAACCCCGGCCGGGAACGGGGGGTGGCGCTTTCCTGTGTTCTGCTGGCTTTGTCGGCGGCGGTGCTGGCGCTGTCCATGCCTTTTTGATCAACATCGACGGGTCTGCTCAGAAAAGTACCCGGAGGGGAGGAAACAACTATGCTCATCCAAACCGAACAGGCTTTCAAAAAGGAGATTGCTTCGGGAGAACTGAAAAGCCTGTTTTTCATTTGCGGAGAAGAAAAGTATCTGGTGCGGCGTTGCACACAGGCCCTCATTCGCAAAGCTGTCGGGAAACAGGTGTCGGATTTTGATTTTATCAGACTCAACAGCGCAGCCTCTCTGGAAACACTGTTTGAGGCGGCCGAAATGCTCCCGGTGACAGCAAAGCGCAAATGCGTCTGCGTAACGGATTATGATATCGCCGCCCTGTCCGAGAGCGATTATCAGGAATTGGAACGGTTCTGTTCCGATGTATCCCCCTATACGGTGCTGATCTTTACCATGCCGACCCTGCAGGAAAGCGAAAAGAAAAAAACCTCCGGGGAGAAGAAACCCTCCCGGATGAAGAAGTTTCAATCCACGGTGGAAAAATACGGTGTGGTGGTCCGGCTGGACCCCCTGAAAGAAGCAGATCTGGTGCAGCAGCTCATGCAGTGGGCCGAAAAGGACGGTTCTCATCTGGCGCAGCGCACCGCTGCGGACATGGTGATGCGGGTCGGCAGCGACCTGAACGCCCTGCGGAGCGAAATCGAAAAACTGTGCGCCTATTGTCAGGGACGGGAGATCACCCGGCAGGATTTAGATTTGCTCTGCACGCAGAATGATGAGGTCAACACATTTGCGCTTTCCAATGCGATCGCCTCAAACAATTATAATGCTTCTTTTGAGGAGCTGCACCGGCTTTTCGGACAAAAAATCCCGGGAGAACTGATCCTGTCGCAGCTCGGGAGCACCTTTATGGATATGTACCGGGCCAAAGCCGCTTCCGAGGCGGGGGTCTCCCTGCAGCAGGCAGCGGAGGATTTTCAGTATGGACGCCGGGAATTCGTGCTCAGGCGCGCCAAGACCAATGCGGTCCGCTTTTCCACCGCAGCTCTGCGGGAGATTTTAGAGGAGATCGTGCAGGCGGATATGCGCATGAAAAGCACGATGACGGCATCGGATATTCTGCTGGAAACGCTGCTGGCAAAGATCCTGCTGATCATTCGGAAGGACAGGGAGTATGATAAAAGTTAAAGAAGCCATTATTGTAGAAGGAAAATACGATAAGATCAAGCTGGACCAATTCATCGACGGCCTGATCATTCCGACAGACGGGTTTGGGATCTTTAAGAATAAAGAAAAGCAGGCGCTTCTGCGCCGTCTGGCCGCTGCAAGGGGGATCCTGATCCTGACCGACAGCGACGGGGCCGGCATGGTCATCCGGAACTTTCTCAAAGGCTGTCTTCCCGCTTCCCAGATCCGCCACGCCTATATTCCGGAGATCCCCGGAAAGGAAAAGCGGAAAACAAAACCTTCTGCCGAAGGAACGCTGGGGGTAGAGGGCATGACAGAGGAAGTGCTGGCAAAAGCGATTGCCGCTTCCGGGGCCGGGTGCAGCCTGACAGAAGGCCGGGTGCGGGAAAGCCAGCCGGTGAGCAAGACGGATTTTTTTGAGTGGGGACTCAGCGGAGGCCCCTGCTCCCGGGAAAAACGGGAGCACCTGCAAAAGGCGATCGGTCTTCCTTCCCAGCTTTCCGCCAATGCGCTGCTGCAGGCCGTGAACTTTCTGATGAGCCGGGAAGAATTTGAAACCGTCTGCCGGGACCTTTTTTCCGAGCACTGATACTCTTTCCGAAAGGGAGGTGAAACCCTATGATAGACGTTACGCTGGCAGGCACCGGCGGAATGCTCCCAATGAAGCACCGCTGGCTGACGTCCTGCTATATTAGCTGCAACGGTCAGTCAATGCTGATCGACACCGGCGAGGGGACCCAAATCGCCCTGAAATACGCCGAATGCCATTTAAGCCATATCTCCGTGATCTGCATCACGCATTTTCATGCCGACCATATTTCCGGTCTGGTAGGGCTGCTTCTTTCCATCGGAAATGAAGGCCGCACTCAGCCGGTGACGATCATCGGGCCGAAGGGACTTCGCCGGATCGTGCATTCGCTGTGCGTGATCGCCCCGCATCTGCCCTTTCCCATTGAACTGGAGGAGATCGGCGGCTCCTCCGTTTATCGTTGCGGCAAGCTGCAGATCACCCCTTTTCGGGTACAGCATGGGGTCCCTTGCTACGGCTATACCATCGAACTGCCCCGGGCCGGAAAGTTTTACCCGGAAAAGGCGAAGGCCAATGGGGTTCCCCTCCCGGTGTGGTCTGCTTTGCAGAAACAGCCGGAAGCCGTGTGGGAAGGGAAGGTATACACGCAGGATATGGTGCTGGGACCGCCCCGAAGGGGACTCAAACTGACCTACTGCACCGACACCCGCCCCTGCGATTCCATTGTGGAAGCCGCCGAAAATGCCGATTTGTTCATCTGCGAGGGGCTTTACTATGAGCCTGACAAACTCAGCAGAGCCAAGGAGACCCATCATATGCTGTTTCAGGAGGCGGCGGCGCTGGCACAGAAAAGCGGTGCAAAAGAATTGTGGCTGACCCATTTCAGCCCCGCCGTCAGCGCCCCGGAAGAGGGACTGCCGCTGGCCAGAGAGATCTTTCCGCAGACCTTCTGCGGAACGGACGGCCGGAAAACCACCCTGTATTTTCCGGAATCGTAACAGCCGTCAGCATCATATCAGCCGGGAAGACAGAGAAAGCCTTTGTCTTCCCGGTTTTGTCTGGTTTGTACAATGCTCAATCCGCTATCGGAAATCGGCGGAAGGTCCTTCTCCTGTTTTACTCAGGGAAAAGGCAGGAGGTTCCCGATGAGGTTGTTCTTGTGGTTTTCGGGAGCTGCCGCTTTCTTCATCAGGTGCAAGCTCAGGCAGGGCACGGAAATCAATTTTCAAAATAGGAATGAAAACGCCGCTGCCCTTTACAAAAACTTTGCCGCCTTCTATTCATCAGGTGCAAGCCC
>CACYCG010000214.1 GCA_902772855.1 uncultured Ruminococcus sp. | reverse complement strand
GGTGTAAAATATTTCTGGGATTATTTGCAGAAGGCTGTCAGAAGAAGGACGCCTGAAAATCCCGGGTCCAGCGTCACGCTGGCGCTGGCGCATAGTTGACAGGAAGTTCTTTCCTGCTCTATAACAGGAGCAGAATCGTTCTGCAAACGGCGGCCGCACAGGAACTTTCTTTGGTCGCCCACAGCACAGCGGCTTGACTCTTTCTTTCCCGCATGGTATCATGTACACAGACAAAGGGAACGTTGTCATTCCTGCACAGGCGCTGTCCATAGATGCCTGATCACTTCGGTATCCTCATTCCCGCCTCCGGCAGCGGAACCGGTCCTTTGTGACAGGTGAACAAGCAGCCGTAACAGCCGGAAAACGGCGGGAATGATCATTACCAAAAAACGAACCGCCGGAAAATAAATTTTTTTGAAAGCGGATAAACCGTTTGTTCTTCTGATGTATCTAATACGATAGGAGCCGCTGAAAACCGTTTCAGCGCAGCGGTTCCGGCTGACGGTGTCCGAAAGGCCGTATGGATCCAACGATGAGGTGAAAGAATGATTTTGTTTTTGAATGCCTGCGTCCGGGAAGCATCACGGACAAAAACGCTGGCCTTGGCCGTTCTGGAACAGCTTGACGGAGAAGTGACGGAAGTCAGGCTGTCCGAACTGCCCTTATGTCCGCTCAGTGAAGAACGTCTGGCGGAGCGCTCCGCTCTGATTGAAAAGGGGGAGTTCAGCGCCCCCCTGTTTGACCCGGCCAGACAGTTTGCTAAGGCCGATGAGATCGTCATCGCCGCCCCCTTTTGGGACCTGTCCTTTCCGTCTTTGCTGAAGCTCTATGTAGAAAATATCTACGTCACTGGCATTGTGTCGGAATATGATGAAAACGGACTCCCGCACGGCCTGTGCCGGGCCAGACGGCTGATTTACGTCACGACTGCCGGGGGTCCCTATGAGCCTGCTTACAGCTACGGCTATTTAGAACGGCTGGCCAAAGGCTTTTTCGGCATTCCCGACACCCGGCTGGTGGCCGCCGAGGGGCTGGACCTCATCGGACATGACCCGGAAAAGATACTATCGGAAGCAATCCGGACTCTCCGGGAAAACGGCCTGCCTCAGCCGACCTGAATGTCAGCCCCGCGCAATACCACAAGGGCATCCCACAGGCGGCCGAAAAAACCTATGGGAAATAGGGACCCGAGCGCTTAGCAAATCGTTGGCAGAAAAAGACGGCCTGAAATCCCGTATTTGGTCAGTAAAAGGCTATGTAGGGAAGTATCACGACGCTTGACTCTAATTTCTTACTATGGTATCATAGGCACATAGATGCCATATGACTTTGGTATCCTCATTCCCGCCTCCGGCAGCGGAACCGGTCCTTTGTGACAGGTGAACAAGCGGCCGGAACAGCCGGAGAACGGCGGGAATGTGCTATACACCCGGAAAACGGTTTTTGTCCGGAAGGGATCCCGGACAAAGGACGTTTTCCCCGGAATACTTATTTTAGGAGGTAACAAAATGAAGGTCAACAAAATCATCAGCATCACTCTATCCCTTTGCATGATCCTTTCCGTTCTGTCTCTCGGAGCGCTGACCGCTTCGGCTGAATCAGTGGCGGGCGGTTGGGAGTTTTCCGATGTAGCAGCCGACAATGTAACCGCCGAAGAAAAGGCCATTCTGAGCAAAGCGCTGAATAAAGCGCTGGATGACGATGACAAAATCCTGTGGGACTATGAGGGAACTGATTTCGAGGCAAAGGATGTCATCGCTGTACAGAGCGTTGCCGGAACCAATTATGCATTCCTGTGCGTCTCCACTTATAAAGTCATGGAGCCTGTGTACCATTGGGTGGTCGTGACCGTTTATGAAGCCTTAGACGGCACAGTGACTCTGGAGGGAATCAAAACCATTGATCCCGCCGACGTCAAAACCACAGACGAACTGATGGAGATCGCCCCCGGCTGCTGGTCAAGCACCGAAAAAGAAACCGCCGCTCTCGTTCCCGAAAACGTGCAGGCTGCTCTGCAGGATGTGGACGGTGTTTCCTACTCCCCCATCGCCATTCTCGGCACACAGGTCGTGGCCGGAACCAATTACCGCATTCTCTGCTACGGCACCGCTGTGTATGATTTCCTGAGAACTGACCTGTATGTGATCGACGTCTCTGCAGCGCCCGGCAGCGCAGCGGAGATCACCTCTGTCGGCGCACTGGACCTGCACGCCTATGTTGACAAGCCCATTGAAGAAGATCCCGACCCGATCCCCTCCGGCGGCTGGGAGTTTTCCAGTATTGCGGCCGACAATGTAACCGCCGAAGAAAAGGCTATTCTGAGCAAAGCGCTGAGCAAAGCGATAGATGACGATAACATCCTCCTGTGGGACTATGAGGGTACTGATTTCGAGGCAAAAGACGTCATCGCTGAACAGGCCGTTGCCGGAACCAATTATGCATTCCTGTGCGTCTCCACCTATAAGGTCATGGAGCCTGTGTACCATTGGGTGGTCGTGACCGTTTATGAAACCGTAGACGGAACAGTGACCCTGGAAGGAATCAAAACCATTGATCCCGCCGACGTCAAAACCACAGACGAACCGATGGAGAGCGCCCCCGGCTCCTGGATGAGCCAGGCCAAAGAAAACGCCGCTCCTGTTCCTGAAGATGTCAAAGCCGCTTTAGCAGAGATCGAAGGCGTTTCCTACTCCCCCATCGCTGTTCTCGGCACACAGGTCGTGGCCGGAACCAATTACCGCATTCTCTGCTACGGCACTTTGGCAACAGCCGTTCCTGTCACGAATCTCTATGTGATCGATGTATACAGCAAATTAGACGGCACTGCGGAGATCACTTCCATCAAGGATTTTGACCTTCCTGCCTATGTAAGTGTCACCGGAGAACCCGATACTCCCGTTGACGACCCCATCGACGACCCGGTTCCGACGCCTGTCGATGACAACAAGGAAATCAACCCCGACATTCCGAACCCCAACCACGTTCCCGCTACCGGCAGCACCGAAACCGCTGCGCTGGCTGTAGTGCTTGTCCTGCTGTCCGCTGCCATCCTGAGCGCCGGATATGCCCGGAAGCAAAAACAAAAATGATCTGAAGCGTAAGCCCTGTTTTTAGACAGCCGAACTCCACCGGTTTCCCGATCGGGATCCGGTGGAGTTTTTTGGCCGCCCAGACCCGCACGGCAGGTCCCTGCCGCCCGAAGGACAGAGGCATACCGTTACGGCTGTCCGTTTGTAGGGTTTTTGCTTGTTTTTCTTCAGGAAGAAAGACCGTTTTGCAAGACGGCGCTCCGCCCTATCAGGTGATCGGCGCCCGCTGCGGCTTTGCCGCAGACGGTCAGGGAGATACCAAAGCCCGGGATTACACCCCCTCCGAAGAAGACAAGATCACCTTTGACGGCACGGTGACGTTCAAAGATCTGAAATTGAACAAGGTCGTGAGCATCATCAACGGTATAGGTCTTTCTCCCCTGCTCTGCTTTGGCAACAGCTCCGGCGATACGGCGATGGCGGAGTATGTCCTCCGGCATGGCGGAAAAGACTGCCGCTGTCAGTTTTCCTGCAGGCTGAGTCTCAGCAGTTCTCGGCCTTTGGACAAACGACTCTTAATCGTCCCTTCCGGAATATGTAAGATGGATCTGATTTCTTTGACGGTAAACTCCTCCATATAATAGAGGACGATCACTTCCCGGACGGGAAGAGGAAGCTGTTCCACAGCCATCCGGACGTCTATGTTATCGGCCGGAGCAGCCTCTTCCGCCTGTGAGTATTCTTCAAAAGAAACCACCCGTCTCCTGGAACGAAGCTGCTGCTTGCAGACGTTGATGAGGATCCGCACCAGCCATGTTTTGAAAAACGCTTCGTTTTTAAGTGAATCCAATTTTTCATAGGCTGTGAGGATAGCCGTCTGAACGGCATCCTCGCAGTCTGTTTCATTTTTCAGCATGGACATCGCCACACAGAACAAGGTTCGTTCGCTTTCCATAACAAGGTCCGAGAAAGTTTCCCTTGTCATATCCATCACCTCATTCTTTGACCTTCAGCATATAATTCTGGTAATGATTATGCTGTGCATCAACAGCCGAAACCACCAGATAGGCAAAATCCTCCATCTCATTTTCGGCGATCAGACCAATCCTGATGGTGGCGGTTTCGCCTTTTTTCAGGTTCATGGTCTGGTTGTAGTTGCCATTTGTCCTGCAGATCACCCAGCAATGTTCCCCATCCGGAGTCATACCATTTTTGTAGTAAGTTTTCGTTGCTTTGTCATAGACTTCCACTCCTATGCCGAAGGCCCCGTACAGATTGTTGATGTCGCTGTCGGCTGTTACTTCGATCTCTGCCACATAGAAATGTCTGGTGTAAGTGAGCTCCGTGGCAACTCCGAGATGGTCACCGTCGGCCCCATCGACTCTGGTGGTGGAAAACTCTTTCTTCAGCGTGCCGTCAGAGTTGAAATAGCGGGAATACAGATCAATATCACTGAATCTCGTGAAATCCTCCCAAAGAAGCCCTTCC
This sequence comes from uncultured Ruminococcus sp., assembly GCA_902772855.1. GTDB lineage: Bacteria > Bacillota > Clostridia > Oscillospirales > Acutalibacteraceae > UBA1213. The sequence continues at coordinate 3,555 of CACYCG010000214.1, read as the reverse complement.
GCTGTATCCTGTTTCCGCAGGGAGGTAATGACGGCGGTCACTTTGGCGGTAGCTTTTCCGTAATCGGCCACCTGCAGTTCCATAGCTTCTCCGATTTCCACATTCTTCACACGCCCGGATGTATACTCATCCATAAATCCACCGCCTGCACCCATTTCCCGATAATCCTTCAGAGCATGGATATTCTCTCCGTATTCCTCCTCTTCCGGCTCTTCTGAGACTTCCTTCAGCTTCACCGCTGCCTGTTCCACGGTTTTCATCAGTTCATCATAATCCGATGCAGAAAAGACGAGCGCACAGCCTTCTTCCTTGAAATACTTGAAGACGGTATAGTAAAGTCTGTCGATGTTCTGAGCCACTTTGCAGGTAAAGATCACTACCTGATGACCGTCCATTTCCGTTTCGGAGGTTTCCACAACGTTCATGATTTTCGAGTCAAGTTCTTCATCCTCCATGACATACACATGGAGATAGTCCTCTTCGTGATTAGAATAGTAAAACTCAATATCACTGCAGTAACCGCTTTTGCAGGCTTCGGGAATATACGGGAGCACCATTTTGAATCGGCTGAGCGATTCCAACTGGCTGCTTTCATTCTGCATTTTCACCGAATAGCTGTACATCCCGGTCTGAGTCGTTGTCAGCCCGAAAAAGTTGGTGGCGACTGCTGTGACAGATAAAACGCCCAGTGCCGCAGCCACGGCGCAGATGATGGCGACTTTCCTGGCAGTGACATGATGCTTCGGCGCAGCGGAAATAGTCTCCAGTCTATCGAGTGTCTGCACCACCCGCTCATGGAAGCCCTCGGTCGGAGCAGCGTAAAGCTGCTTTAATTCTTCTGTTTTCATAAGAAAAACCCCTTTCAAATTGTTTTCATATATTAGATTCATCAGAAAGGCAAACGGTTTATCAAGCATCAAAAAAAATCAAAGCGCTGTCTGAATAACCATCCGGCGAAAACGGAAGCACTGCAGAAAACCATTGTCTTTGAACCGGAAACAGCCGTGCAGGATAGTTCTCTGCACGGCCGATGATTATGTGGTTTTATTGGCGGGGGGGCTGTGTGCTCAGCGGAAGCTGCAGGAGGAAGGAGCTGCCGCCGGCCGGTTCACAGCGGGCGCTGCAGGTGCCCCCGTGCCGTTCGGTGATCTGCCTGACAATGGCAAGCCCCAAACCGGAAACGCCCTTTCCCTTTCTCATGCGGGTGGTGTAGTAGCGGTCCCAGATATACGGCAGTTCCTCCGGCGGAATGCCCGGGCCGAAATCGGTCACTGTCAGAACAGCGCTCTGATCCCGGGCCGCCAGCGATACCCGGATCCTCCGGCTGTCGCCGGTATGACGGGCCGCATTATCCATCAGATTATACAGCGCCCGCTGCAGCCGCCCGCTGTTTCCGCTGACGATCAGATCCGGGGCGATCTCTTTTTCCACGAGAATGCCGTCCGGCTTTTTCAGCGTTTCAAAGGAAGCAGCCGTCTGCTCGCACAACAGGCTCAGATTGAGCGAAAAATGCTCTTCGGTGCGGTTCTCGGTTTTCAGCTCCGAATATTCCATGATCTCATTCACCAACGCCGTCAGCCGGTCCGCTTCCCGAACGATCACTGCCACATCCTTGGCGCATTGCTCCTCATCGTCCCACGAAAGATCCCGTATCATTTCAGCATAGCCTTTGATCATGGTAATGGGCGTTCTCAGGTCGTGGGATACGTTCGCCAGCAATTCCATCTGAAACACCCGGGCGGCCGCTATGTTTTCGTTGGTCCGGTCGAGCGTTTCGCTCAGCTCATCCAATTCCACGCAAAAGCTCTTTTTGCCGCCGGGTTCATAGTCTTTTTCTCCCAAATGCCTGGCTTTGACAGAAAGCCGGTCCACCGGGGAAGAAAACCGCTTGGCAATAAACCACGACAGCACCAGACCAATCAGCACCGACAACAGCGTGACCCACAAAAGCTGCATTCGGATAATCGTGACCGAAGCGCCAACGGCGTCCATTGTGGCCCCCACATAGAGCACCGCCTTCTCTTCGCTGTCGGCTTCGTCGATGTAAGCTCCGAAAACGTAATAGTTCTCCATGCGGATTTCCACTCTTCCGGTCTCGCTTGCCTGCAGGCTTTCCAAAAACGAAGCGTATTCCTCCGGAAGAGACCGCAGACTCATGCCCCTTTTTTCATTTCTTTTTCCGGAAGGAGCACTGTCGGAGGACATATTCTTTTTTCGCATTCCGGTAAATTCATCGGAGCTGTACAGCAGTTTTCCGTCCTGATCGGTCATATACACCAGCAGGGAGTTCTTGCGGGACAGCTCATCGATCCATTCCTCAAAATCCTCGTCGGTGCTGTGCCGGATCATTTCTTCAGCGGCGGCCTTTGTGTTATGAATGATCATTTCATCATAGAAGCTCTGCAAAAACACAGTTTGCAGCAGCCACAAAACGGAAAAGATAATGGCCGTAAACAGCACAAAATAAAGCCACAGCCGGAACCCGAATGAACGCAGTTTATTCTTCACACTTATATCCCACCCCTCTGACGGTATGGATGCAGTCCCGGTAGGCGCCGAGTTTGTTTCTCAGGAGCTTGATCTGCCAATCCACCGTGCGGTCATCTCCGAAGTAATCATAACCCCACACTTCGTTGAGGATCTGTTCCCTTGTCAGCACAATGCCTTTATTCCGGATCAGGTACAGCAGAATGCTGTATTCCTTGGCGGTCAGATCGGTCGGTTTTCCGTCGATCCGAACGATATGCCCAAGGGTGTCCACTTCCACCCCCTGACAGGTGAACACCGCATCCTTCTTTTTCGGGGAAGCGGGAGCAGCGTGCCGCTTGATGATCACCTTCACCCGGGCCATCAATTCCTTGGGCGAAAACGGCTTTGTGACGTAATCGTCCACGCCGACTTCAAAACCGAACAATTTGTCGTATTCCGTTCCGCGAGCGGAGAGCATCAGAACGGGAATATCCTTGAACTCCTTGATTTTCCGGCAGGCGGTAAACCCATCCGTGTCGGGCATCATCACGTCCAGGATCAGAATGTCATAATCTTCTTTCCGGCAAAGTTCCACAGCCTCGCTTCCGTCTTCCACGGCCGTCACCTCAAACCCGTCCCGCTCGGCATAGCGGCGGATCATGTCGCAAATATTCTGTTCATCATCGGCAATCAGCATTTTCGGCATACAAGCACCTCTTTCTTACGGGATAGCTTTATTATACACGATTTCCGCCCGTTTGCAGCGCTTCTTTTCAAAAAAAAACGGAACCTGCGGGATCCGCTCATCAAAAAGGGGGTCCCGCAGATCCTTGCGGCTCAGGCACTCTGCTTTTCGGCAGAGCTTTCTTCTGTCGGAGCAGCCGAACGCTGCCGATGCTGTTTTGAGCGGGGAGCAGCTTCCTCTTCGGAAGCATCCGTGCTGCCCTCTTCCCCGTCCGCTGCGGGCTTCCTGTGATGAGAGCGTTTTAGGGTCTTCGTCCCATCTTCGGAAGATTCCGTTCCATCTTCTTCTCCCGCTGCGGCGGGTTTCCTGTGATGGCGGCGTTTCGGGGTCCCGGTGCTGTC
>CACYCG010000213.1 GCA_902772855.1 uncultured Ruminococcus sp. | reverse complement strand
TCTCATCGGCGCAAAGTTCTTTGTATCAAATACTCTATTTGATTTGCTCGGTAATTGTCAACATTTCCTTAAGTTGTTAGCATTGCCGGGGGCACTCCCCCAGACCCGGGGTCCAGCGCCGCCGCTGGTTTGCAAGACTTTTGCCGCTTTCTATTCATCAGGTGTAAGCCCCGAACGGGGGGTCCGGGGGCACTCCCCCGGATATGGGTCCAGCGTCACGCTGGCGCTTACAGAAACAGGGCGCTTTCAAAGGGGATGCCGTGCTCTTTGGCAAAGCGCTGGGCAAAGGAAAACTTTTTCACCTTCATTCGCATGGCCGTGCAGCCCACAAAGGCGTCCTCGTGGATCTCCTGCACCGAATCCGGAACAACTACCTTCTCCAGCCGGCCGCAGCCTGCAAAGGCTTCCTTCCCGATCCCCGTCACGCCCGGCGGCAGCGTCATCCAGCACATGGATCGGCAGTTTTTGAACACCCGGTCCCGGATCTTCTCCTCCGACAGCACAATGCTGATCTCCCGCAGGTTTTCGCAGTTTTCAAACGCTCCCTCCCCGATGGTGAGGATCTCGGTGTCCTGTGAGGCGGAAAGCGTTTTCAGGGAACGGCAGTTGTAAAATGCGCCCGGCCCGATCGCCGTCACCCCGTTGGGCAGGGCATAGGAATCCTTCTGCTGTCCCTGCGGCATCAGCAGGATCGTTTTTCCGCTGTGGTCAAACAGCACGCCGCCAACGCTCAGATAGGACGAGGCGGGAGATGCCTGCAGACTTTGCAGGCGGATGCAGGAAGAAAACACTCCCGGATTCAGATTCTTCAGCGAATCCGGCAGGTTGACACGAAGCAGGGACACGCAGCGGTAAAACATTCCCGCATCCAGCGCTTTGATGCCCTCCGGCAGCGTGACTTCCTGCAGGGCGGAGCAGCCGAAAAACAGCCCTCCCTCTGCGCTTCTGACACGAAGCGGCAGACGGATGCTCGCCAAAGAAACGCAGTCCTTGAAGGCGCCTTGCCCGATCACTTCCACGCTGCCTGGCAGCAGCAGGCTTTGCAGGGAGCGGCAGCCGCTGAAGGCGGCCGCTCCGATTTGCTCCAGACTGTCCGGAAGGGAAAGGTCCCGCAGGGCGGCGCAGTCTAAAAAAGCATTTTCATGAATGGTCACTACCGTGGACGGGAGGGAGACTTTCCGGAGGGATTGGCAGTTGGCAAAGCTGTTCTCCCCGATATAGCGGATCCCCTCCGGCAGCTTCACCCGCTGCACGGTCCCGTTGTTCCGGAAGGTGCCGTTCAGGCCCACCACGGCTTTTCCGTCCACGATCGCCGGAACCTGCACCTCGGTGTCCTGCCCGAGATAGTCTGTCAGGCAGATCTTGCCTTCCTTTTCCTCAAAGGCAAACGGCAGCTCCGGCTTTTTGGGAGCGGGCGGCGGGGGCGGGGTCGGCTTCGGGATTTGTTTGAGCGGCAAACCGGCGTTCCGGATACACGCCTCCGCCGGGGACCCCTCCAGCGCTTTCAGCGTCAGCGAACCGCACTGGGCAAAAGCATCGCTCGCCACAAAGGATACCCGCGACGGGATAGCCGCCTGTCTGAGCGAGCGGCAGCCCTGAAAGGCCCCGGCCCCAATGCGCCGCAGGCTTCCGGGCAGGAGCACTTCCCGGAGGGAGAAACAGCCTTCAAACAATTTCGGGCTGACATATTCCACCCCCTCCGGAAGAGAAACCGTTTCCAGCGCCAGACAATGCCCGAAAGCGCCCTCCCCCAGACGGGTCACGTTTTGCAGGGAGAGAGTTTTCAGCAGCCGGCAATTTTGGAAGGCCCCGCTGCCGATCGTGTGCAGGGTCGATGGAAAACGCACCTGAGAGAGCACCCCGCAGTTTGCAAACGCCTGACTTCCGATCTCCTCCAATCCTTCCGGAAGAACGATGGTGTGAAGGTTCTGCCGGGAAGCAAACGCCCGCTCCCCGATGGAGACCACGGGCTTGCCGAGCAAATGCTGCGGGACGGTGACCTCCCCGGCACTGCCCCGGAAAGCGGTCAGGCACACGCCCTTTGAGGTGACGGCGTAGTCATATTCCAGACTTTCAAACGGAATTCCGTCCCGCACGGCGGCCCGCTCGGCGCAGGACCCCGCTGTGCCCCTGAGCACCAGTTGCGGGCAGTCATAAAACGCATAGGCGGCGATTTCCGTCACACTGTCGGGAATGGTCAGACTTTTCAGCTCCCGGTGCCCCGCAAAGGCGGCGGTGCCGATGATGGTCAGCAGGCTGCCCTGATAGCTTTCCGGCAGTTCGATCGTTTCAGCTTTGCTGGTGCAGCGCAGCAGCGCCGCCTGCCCCCCAAGGAGCATCACCTGCATATTCCGCAGCAGCATCTCCTGCGGGTCGGGACAATATTTTTCCTGAAGCTGCTGCTTCATGCGGCTGCTCAGATGATAATAGGTTTCGATCATTCCG
>CACYCG010000212.1 GCA_902772855.1 uncultured Ruminococcus sp. | reverse complement strand
GGCGGGGTGCCGGGGCGTCCCTGCTGACCGTTCGGAGCAAAATCGCTCGGGTTGGAAGACCACTGCTTCTTTCCGGACGGAGAAGGCGGCGTCACGGGAGCCGGAGGCGGCGTCACAGGGGCCGGAGGCGGGGTGACAGGGGCCGGAGGCGGTGTCACAGGGGCCGGGGGCGGTGTCACGGGAACCGGAGGCGGTGTCACAGGGGCCGGAGGCGGGGTGACAGGAGCCGGTTTTTCAATTTCGATACGAGGACGGGAAGGCGCCGGCCGCGGCGCAGGGGCTTCGGGCCGGATCGACGCACGGGTGGGATTGCTGCCCGGAAGCGCTGCATCAGGGCTGCCCATATCCGGAAGTCTGTCTTCGATCACTTCCTGCCGGATCGGTTCGAGCTGTACAGCAGGAGTATTGCGGATCTCGTCGATCGTCACTTCCCGCTCCAGGGTCATCGGCGGGAGAACGCCGTCAATTTTTTCCTGTTCAATAGGCGACAGGGCCACGGCCGGTGTATTGGCAATCTTGGAAAGAGGAACCGGCATATCTTTCTGCATCGGAGGAAGCGCACCGCTTTCTCTCGGAGGAAGGTCGGGCATTCCGGGGATGGCGGTAATATCCGCCGCCGCCGGCTGGGCAGCTTCCTGAGGTGCGTTGGATTTCTGATAGAACTGCGCAAAAATATTGCTTCCGCTCATATTGGCGGCGTGAGCCTGGGCTGCCGCTCTTGCTCTCGCTTCCGCTTCGGCTTTTGCTCTGGCCTCGGCTTCGGCTCTTGCTCTGGCTTCGGCTTCGGCTCTTGCTCTGGCCTGCGCTTCGGCTCTCGCTCTGGCTTCGGCTTCTGCTCTCGCCTGCGCCTCAGCTCTTGCTCTGGCTTCGGCCTCGGCTCTGGCTCTCGCCTGCGCTTCTGCCCGTTCCTTTGCTTCTGCTTCGGCTCTGATCCTTTCTTCTTCTTCTCGCTTGAGGCGCTCTTCTTCCTCTATCCGAGCCTGCTCTTCCGCCTGGATCCGGGCTTCTTCCGCTAATCTGGCTTCTTCCTCGGCTTTGGCCGCTTCTTCCTGCGCTCTTTCTTCGGCTTCCCGTTCCGCATCCAATTCTTCTTTGGACTTTTTGAGGATGAAATCGTATTCACAGAAAGGGCATTTTTCCGAGGTGCTCAAGATCTGTCTGCCGCAGTCGGGGCAATTGGTCCATAAACCCATAAGTACATTCTCCTTTGCGTTTATTTTTGAAAAGTACGCAAAAACGCACATACTTTACCTGATAACCTTATCATATTATATAATATACTACAGATAGAGTCAATGTTTTTGGAATAATTTTAGTTATTTTATCAGGATTTTTCGCTGAAAAACCTGTTTTTTGGCCAAAAATCCTACGACAGCAAAAATATTTTTTCTATAAAAGAAATTACGCACTCCGTCGGGACCCTTTCCCGGAGAAATTCCGTCAAAAAAAACAGCAGCCATCCTCCTGCTGCTGTTTCGATCCCTTCCCGCAAAAGCACCCGAAAAGGGGAACGCCCTAAATATCCCCTCAGCACCCAGCTCCCTCCGCTGCAGCTTTTGCGAAGATTGCAGCGGGGACAACTGGCCGTCAGGTTTCGGGGGTGGTTGACGGTGTTCATCCCCTGCATGGTCAGCAGTTTTTCATATCGGCGGGAATGTCCCGCTAAATACACGGGAATGATGTGGTCCACCACCAACTGCTCCCTTTTCATCGGTCTCCCGCAGTAGGCGCAGAAATACCGTCCCCAAAGCCCTTTATGACTGCGAAAAAACTCCGTGCGGTAGGTGCTGCTTCTTTCCATGCGGTCATCGCTGACCCGCAGCAGCAGCAGGCGGCGCCGGCAATACCGCTTCAGACGCCTCAGCTCTTTTTTGTCCCGGTCATCCAAATGCCGCTGAAAATAGTTTCCGCTTTCGTCTTTATGAAAATGAAAATGTTTTGCTTCCAGGCTGCGGCGAAACAGAAGTCTTCTAAACCAGCCTAAATAGATCTTCAGCTTCATACTCTTCCCCGCCTTTCCGGTCGATCAGGATCTGGTACGGTGGAAATTGCGGATGCTCCTCATTTCTTCCGGGGTGAGTTCTCTCCATTTTCCCGGCTGGAGCATTCCCAGCCGCACAGGGCCGATGGCGATCCGCTTAAGACGGGCCACTTCCAGCCCCAGCGCTTCGCACATTTTTCTGATCTGCCGGTTGCGCCCTTCTTCCAGAACGATCTCCAGCACGGTGCGCTCCTTCTCGTTTTTGATCACCCTTACAGAAGCCGGAACCGCCAAAGCATCGTCGATTACAACGCCTGTCATGAGCTTTGTGAGCTGTTCATCCGTGATTTTGGGGTGCACCGTCACCCGGTAGGTCTTGGGGAAATGCGTAGAAGGATGACTGATCATATTGGCAAAATCGCCGTCATTGGTGAAAAACAGCAGTCCTTCCGATTCCCGGTCCAGCCGTCCCACCGGGAACAGCCGGGCGGGGACCTCCTGCACCAGTTCCGCCACGCATTTTCTGCCGGCTTCATCTTTCATCGTCGTGATAAATCCCCGGGGCTTGTGCAGCATGATATAGAACTTTTTGGCATCCTTATGCAACCGGATCTCCCGGCCAAGCACCACGATCCGGTCCCGGTACGGATCTGCTTTATCGCCGAGGGACGCCCGTCTTCCGTTGACCGTCACTTCTCCCGCTTCTATGAGCTCCTCCGCCTTGCGCCGGGAAGCTACTCCTGCATCGGCTATGATTTTCTGGATTCTGATTTTTCCGTCTTCCATCGTGATCCTCCCTTGTTTTCCTGTTTTATCTGACTGATGGCTTTATGGTTCCGTTTCCGGCAAAACAGACGCCTCTTCCGAAAGCTGCGCAAAAAAATGATCGTACAGCGCGCAGTGATCGTCCCAATCCTGCGGGTCATGGAGCGTGACAATGATCAGCCGCCTGCCGTCCCGCTCGGCGCAGGAGGTCAGGGTGCGGCCTGCTTTCTGGGTGTAGCCGGTTTTGATCCCTACGCATCCGGAGCACATCGCCAGAAGACGATTGTGATTATAAAGCTCCTGCTGCCTGCCCTCCGGCAGGACATACTGCAGCGTCATTTTCTTTTGCGAAACCACCTGTGCGAACGCCTCCTGCTCCATCGCATACGCACACAGCAGCGCCATATCATAAGCGCTGGAATAGTGCCCCGGACTGTCCAGCCCGGAGGGAGTGACAAAATGCGAATGGCGCATTCCGAGAGAAGAGGCTTTTTCATTCATCCGATCCGCAAACGCTTCTTCAGAACCGGCTGTGGCCAGCGCTACCGCATTCGCAGCGTCGTTTCCGGATACGACCATCATTCCCCGCACCAATTCGGACAGCATCAGCACTTCCCCGGCCTTGAGATACAGGCTGGAGCCTTCGGCATACATGGCCGGAGTGATCGTCACCTCCCGGTCCGGTGCTTCGAGTCCCAAAACGGCTGTCATGATCTTCGTAATGCTGGCAATCGGGCGCTCTTCATGCAGCGCATGACCGTACAGCACTTCCTTCGTATCCGGACAATACACCACTGCCGCCTGTGCATGATCAAGCACACCCTCTCCGAGAACGTCGTTCGGCGGATAGGGAACCGCCTTCACGCTGTCTTCCGGGCTTTCTTCCCTGCTCACTACAGAAGAAGAGAGCTCTTCCGGAGCCGGCATTTCCTGCGGGCGGCAGCCCGATAAAAGCAGCAGGACCAATCCGGCCGCCGCAGCTATTTTGAACTGCAACAAAAAAACACCCCTTTGCGTTTTTTTCAATATATGCAAAGGGGTGCCGCCATTATGAAGAAAAGGACATCAGACCTCCGGGTCTTCCAGTCCGTCCGCCTGATCGTCCTGCGGCTCGTCCGTCTTCTTTTTTTTGAACAGGTCGATCACTTTATCCAGCAGTTCCGGGATCATGCCGATGGCCTGGCCGCCGCTGCTTTCCGTGATATTCAGCAGCCGGACGTCGCCGTGGCTGATCGCCAAAAACGCAACCGGGGTAATGGTGACACCGGCCCCGCCGCCGCCGCCGAACAGATTGCCGCTCGTTTGATGCTTGGTGGCAAATTCCGAACCGCCGGAAGCAAACCCATATACGATCTTGGAAACGGGAATGATCGTTGTGCCGTCGGCCGCCACGATCGGTTCCCCGATGATGGTGTTCACATCCACCATTTCCTTGATTTTTTCCAACGTGGTATCCATTAAGCCATGAATAGGATGTTCGCTCATGTTATACACCGCCTTTTCTATTGATTCAGTATAGTACATTTGTTATTTTTTTGCAATAGCTATCAGAAATTTTACCGCTTCGGAAATCAGAATGCCCAGCACCATCATCAGGCTGATACGGGCCTGCAGCGTCAGTTCCACAGCGGTTTTTTCCGCTAAAAACCCGGCAGAAAGGTCCACTTCCCGGTATATAAGCTGTGTATGCTCCTGCAGGAAAGAAACCGCCGGATAGATCCCGCTGCAGGCATAGCCGTACATCAGAGCGGTCTTGGCGCTGTCCTCTCCCACCACCACCGCCCGGATGATGAGTTTCCGGATGACCAGATATTTTGACAGCCGTCCCAGCGTTTCTCCGACGATCCGCACGATCAGGCCGACCAGTTCCATCAGGCCGTCCAATCCGTTTTTATCAACATAGTCTTTCAGGGCATTTTTCTTTTTCGCCGGTTTTTCTTCTTCCTCAGAGGTCTTTTTCGGATCGGTCTGCTCAGAAGAGGCTTTGGCATCTTCCGGCTTTT
>CACYCG010000211.1 GCA_902772855.1 uncultured Ruminococcus sp. | reverse complement strand
TTAAGCAATTGTTGAATGAGGTGTATTATTATAAAACTATCTACCTAAACTTTTAGTAGTAACCCACCCCTCGTTTTACTACGATTCTACTACTAACGGCTTCCGAAATTTGCCCCGTTTTGCAAAGTATTGTAGTTTTCGCCCCGCTCTGTCAAAGTAACCACACCACCACGACACCCTCGCAGAATGCGGCTTTTAATGCCCCTTTACAGCAATTTGAGAAAGGAAAAATCTATGATTAGAGTAATGTTCATCTGCCACGGCAATATCTGCCGGAGTCCGATGGCGGAGTTTTTGTTCCGGGAGATGGTCCGGAAAGCCGGAAGAGAGGACGAATTCCTCATCGACTCGGCCGCCGTATCACGGGAAGAGATTGGAAATCCGGTCTATCCCCCGGTCAGGCGCCTGCTCGAAGCCGACGGGATCTCCTGCGAAAACAAACGGGCCAGACAGGTCACGCCGGAGGATTACCGCCGCTTCGACTTTTTGATCTGCATGGACCGCAGCAATATCCGCAACCTGAAAGCCCTCCTCGGCGGGGACCCGAGCGACAAGATCCGCCTTCTCCTCTCTTACGCCGGCTCCCACGACAGCGTGTCCGACCCCTGGTATACCCGGGATTTTGAGGCCGCCCGGCGGGATATTCTCCGGGGCTGCCGAGGCCTTCTATCGCAGTTTCCCCCCTCCGTGGAGTCCCTGCGAAAGGAGCTGTTTTCATGAACCTTTCCGCCGCCTCCCCGGAAGAACGGCTGCTGATCCGGCATATCGGCGATTTGGCCGACCGCAGCCGCCGGCATTATCAGGTGCTCTATTCCCATTTTCTCACCCCAGCCGAGCAGCAGCTTTTGCGGGAAGTGCCGGAGCTTGCGGGCTGCCTTTCCTTTGAGGGCGGGTTTCCCCATGCACAGCGCTGTCTGGCCCGGGTGGGGACGGAAGAATATCAGCCGGACGAAGCACCTCCCCTGCGGTATATTCATTTTGAGATCACCGACCCCCGCGCAGAGGCCGGGCACCGGGATGTGCTGGGGTCTTTGATGGGGCTGGGCATCAAGCGGGAAATGGTCGGGGATATTGCCGCCCTCGGGAGGGAGGGCAGTTTTGTTTGTCATGCTTCTGTCGAGGAACATATCCAGTGGAACCTTCAGCGCATCGGGCACAGCCGGGTGCGCCTCTCCCCCGGTTCTCCGGACGATTTTCCGCCTCCCGTCACAGAGGACGCCTCCATCAACATCAGCTCCCTGCGGCTGGACGCCGTTTGCGCCGCCTGCTTTCATATCTCCCGCACACAGGCCTGCGAGCATATCCGAGGCGGAACCGTCTTTGTAAACGATGTCCCGGTAAATGATGTCAGCCGCCTGCTCTCCCCCGGCGACCGCCTTTCCCTGCGGGGAAAGGGCAAGGTCCTCATTGGGCCTGTCACCGGAAAAAGCAAAAAAGACCGTTTATTCGTGCAGATCGGGATCTACCGCTGAGCATCTCCCTGTGCCCCTGCCGATCCGGCGGAGCCTCCCTTCCAAAAAATCCGAAATGCCGCCAAAAAGCCCCCTCGTTTCCGAGGGGGCTTTGTTGTATAGAGCTGAGAGAGCATCAAACCGTTTCGGGCAGGGAGAAGTCGTTGGCACCGGCTTCCATGATCTCCACTTCGCTGTACCGGCGCATACCGGTGCCGGCGGGAACCAATTTGCCGATGATGACGTTTTCCTTCAGACCGAGCAGCGGGTCCACCTTGCCCTTGGTGGCGGCATCGGTGAGCACACGGGTTGTTTCCTGGAAGGACGCAGCCGACAGGAAGGAATCGGTGGCCAGAGAAGCCTTGGTGATACCGAGCAGGGTCTGCGAATAGGTGGCTTTGAGCAGGCCTTCTTCGCCTTCCGCAGTGCGGCGGTCGATCTCTTCATTGGCCGCATACAGCTCGCCCTTATCAACCATCGTTCCGGCGATCAGATCGGTGGAGCCGCCGTCCAAAATGCGAACCTTCTTCATCATCTGCCGGATGATGACTTCAATGTGCTTGTCGTTGATATCCACGCCCTGCAGACGGTAAGCGCTCTGGACCTCTTCAATCAGATAATCCTGCACCGCTGCCGGATCCTTCAGGCGGAGAATATCATGCGGGTCCACTGCGCCCTCGGTGATGAGGTCGCCCTTGGTCAGCCGCTGGCCGACTTTGACTTTCAGCCGAGCACCGCGGGGAATGGAATAGGTTTTGGACAGCGCCGGTTCCTTCATGCCGTCGATCATGACCGGCTCGCTTCCGGTCACCATGACCGTGAGCTTGTCATCGTTTTCGGGAATGGATACCACGCCGTCAAGCTCGGTGACAATGGCCAGGATCTTCGGCTTTCTGGCTTCAAACAGCTCTTCCACACGGGGAAGACCCTGTGTGATATCCTCGCCGCCGGCAACGCCGCCGGTGTGGAAGGTACGCATGGTGAGCTGGGTGCCGGGTTCGCCGATGGACTGAGCGGCGATAATGCCCACCGCTTCTCCGATGGAAACCGGCATACCGTTGGCCAGGTTGGAGCCGTAGCACTTTTTGCAGATACCGTGTTTGGCACGGCAGTTGATGATGGAGCGGATCTTGATCTGCTTTCTGCCGGATTTGTTGGCGATCAGGGCAGCATCGTTCTGGTCCATCAGTTTATCCGCCCGCACTAAAAGCTCGCCGGTGTGCACGGCGGTGCAGTCTTCGCAGAGATACCGTCCAATCAGGCGTTCTTCCATGCTTTCGATGATGGATTTCTTGTCGGTTTCCCGAACCACCCGCACGCAGTCCGGCTTGTACGGGAGGATCTTCTCCACATCTTCCGCATCAAGCACATACCCCGAGGGCAGCAGCACCGTACCGTTTTCATCGACAAAGTCGTCAATGATCCGCTGACCGATCAGGGAGGAACGGTAGGAAACGCATTCCTCGGTGTATTCCATGCCGGAATCATTGGTGCGCTTCACGGTCACGGAGGGGATGCGGGCTTTTACGATCCGGTCGGCGTCTTCTTCGCTGATCGGCTGGTCGGTGACGGCCAAAATATCCCCGGTCACCGGGTCGGCTACATCCTGCACCGGATAAGCGCCGATAATGCGGGAGCGCATGGAGTCTATCTTCTGATACGGCAGAATGCGGATCTCCCGCACATCGGCCGCCTGGATCATCTGCACGTCTCTTTCGGTCAGAATCTGGTTCTTGTCAATCAGCAGATCGCCGGTGACGGCGTCATAGAAGTTTTCAAACAGGTGATTGCCCAGCAGGGCTTCCATTGTGGCGGGCACTTCATCGCCGTTATTGCTCTGGCGGATGTCGTACACCAAAATTCCGTCGGTGGTGCCGCAGTCTTCTTCCCGGATAATGACCTCCTGCGAAACATCCACCAACCGACGGGTCAGATACCCGGAGTCGGCGGTACGAAGCGCCGTATCGGCCAGACCCTTCCGGGCGCCGCGGGAAGAAATGAAGTATTCAAGAATGTTCAGACCCTCACGGTAATTGGCACGGATGGGGATCTCGATGGTTTTACCGGAGGTGTTGGCGATCAATCCACGCATACCGGCGAGCTGACGGATCTGGCTCATGGTACCACGGGCACCGGAATCCGCCATCATATAGATCGGGTTGTAGCGGTCGAGATTCTCCTGCAGCGCCTTGGTGACAGCCTTGGTAGCGTCCTCCCAAATGCGGATCACGCTGGAATAGCGATCCTGCTCGGAAAGATAGCCTCTTTTGAAGCTGCGGGTGATGGCGTCGATCTGCTGCTCGGCCTCCCGGATGATCTGCTTTTTCTTGGGAGGGATGGTGGCATCGCAGACAGCCACGGTGATGGCGCCCTTGGTGGAGTATTTATATCCCTGTGCCTTGACCGCATCGAGCACCTCCGAAGAGCGCTGCGGGCCATGCTTGCGGATACATTTATCGAAAATAGCGCCAAGCTGTTTTTTGCCGACTAAGAAGTCGATCTCATAGCGCAGGAAGTTTTCGGGCTTTGAGCGGTCCACATAGCCTAAATCCTGCGGGATCGGGTCGTTGAAGATAATGCGGCCGACGGTGGTGTCGATCAGGCGGGAGATCTTCTGGCCCTCGAACACCCCTTCCCGGCGCACCTTGATCTTGGCATGGAGCGAAATGACGCCCGTCTGGTAGGCCATGATCACTTCGTTGGTATCCCGGAACACCTTGCCCTCTCCTAATTCCCCGTCCTTTTCAAGCGTGAGGTAATAGGAGCCGAGCACCATATCCTGTGTGGGAACGGTCACGGGTTTTCCGTCGGAGGGTTTGAGGAGGTTATTGGAAGCCAGCATCAGGAAGCGTGCTTCTGCCTGAGCTTCCGCAGACAGCGGAACGTGCACAGCCATCTGGTCGCCGTCAAAGTCGGCATTGAAGGCGGTACAGGCCAGCGGATGAAGCTTGAGCGCCTTGCCTTCCACGAGCACCGGTTCAAACGCCTGAATGCCCAAACGATGCAGGGTAGGCGCACGGTTGAGCATGACGGGATGTCCTTTGATGACCCGCTCAAGAGCGTCCCACACCTCATTCTGACGGCGTTCGACTGCTTTCCGGGCGGCTTTGATATTGCTGGCGGTACCGTTTTTCACCAGGATCTTCATGACAAAGGGCTTGAACAGTTCCAATGCCATTTCCTTGGGCAGACCGCACTGGTACATTTTCAGTTCCGGGCCGACCACGATAACCGAACGGCCGGAATAGTCCACACGCTTTCCGAGAAGGTTCTGGCGGAAGCGTCCCTGCTTGCCCTTGAGCATATCAGAAAGGGATTTCAGGGAACGGTTGCTCGGGCCGGTGACGGGTCTTCCCCGGCGGCCGTTATCAATGATCGCATCGACTGCTTCCTGAAGCATCCGCTTTTCGTTGCGGATAATGATCTTCGGGGAGTTCAGTTCGATCAGGCGTTTCAAACGATTGTTGCGGTTGATGACACGGCGGTACAGGTCGTTCAGGTCGGAGGTGGCAAACCGGCCGCCGTCCAACTGGACCATCGGACGAATGTCCGGCGGAATGACGGGAAGCACATTGAGGATCATCCACTCCGGACGGTTGCCAGAGGTGCGGAAGGCTTCCACCACTTCCAGCCGCTTGAGGATCTTGGCTCTTTTCTGCCCGGTGGAGTTTTCAAACTCCTTTTTCAGCCGGGCGGAAAGCTCTTCCAGATCAATTTCCGCCAGCAGCTTCTGGATGGCTTCGGCGCCCATCATGGCTTCAAAATCACTGCCGTATTTTTTCTTATATTCCGCATATTCGTTTTCGGTGAGGATCTGCTGTTTCCGAATACCCCGTTCGGCGGCCACGGAACCTTCCGCCACGTCGGTCACGATGTATTTGGCAAAATACAGCACCTGCTCGAGATTGCGGGGGGTGATGTCATCGAGCATCAGGGCGATCCGGGACGGGGTGCCCTTGAAATACCAAATGTGAGAAACCGGGGCCGCTAACTCAATATGTCCCATTCTCTCCCGGCGAACCTTGGCTTTGGTGATCTCCACATGGCACTTTTCGCAGACGCCGCCCTTGAAATGCACCTTCTTGTAGCGCCCGCAGTGACATTCGTAATCCTTCGTTGGTCCGAAGATCGCTTCGCAGAACAAACCGTCCTTTTCGGGCTTCAGGGTGCGGTAGTTGATGGTTTCCGGCTTGGTGACTTCGCCGTAGGACCAGCCCCTGACCACATAGGTCTCTTCTTCTCCCTGCTCGTTGATGCGGGTTTTGATGGTTTCTTTTCTCATCATTTCCGGTGAGGCAAGACCGATTTTGATTGAACTGAATTCGTTAAATTCCATCTGTCAGCGATTCCCCTTTCAAAAAGTCTCGTCATCGTCGGCGGAGTCGGAGCCAAAATCACTGCTCTCATCCGCCTCTCCCGATTCGTATTCCCCGTGTTCATCCATATACTGATAGCCGGATTCTTCATCGGCTGTGAGCATTTTGGACTGCTGATCAAAGCCCATTTCGCTGATAGCGGACGGAGAAACGGGGGTGTCGTCATCAAGGTCCAGTTCGAGGTTGATCTCTTCCCCGTTCTTATTGTACACTTTGACATCCAGCGCCAGCGACTGCAGTTCTTTGATGAGCACCTTAAAGGATTCCGGCACGCCCGGCTTGGGAATGTTGTGCCCCTTGACGATCGCCTCAAAGGTTTTCACACGGCCCACCACGTCATCGGATTTCACCGTCAGGATCTCCTGCAGGGTGTAGGCGGCGCCGTAGGCTTCCAGCGCCCACACTTCCATTTCACCGAACCGCTGTCCGCCGAACTGCGCCTTACCGCCGAGGGGCTGCTGCGTAATGAGGGAGTAAGGGCCAGTGGAGCGGGCGTGGATCTTGTCATCGACCAGATGATGGAGCTTGAGGTAATACATATAGCCCACGGTAACGGGGTTATCGAAATATTCGCCGGTGCGTCCGTCTTTCAGCCAGACCTTTCCGTCCTCGCTGATGCCGGCTTCCCGGAAGCATTCAAAAATGTCGGATTCATGCGCTCCGTCAAAAACGGGGGTCATGATCTTCCAGCCCAGTGCCTTGGCCGCATAGCCCAGATGCACTTCGAGCACCTGCCCTATATTCATTCGGGACGGAACGCCCAGGGGGTTGAGCACGATATCCAGCGGACGGCCGTCCGGCAGGAAGGGCATATCCTCCTCCGGCAGGATCCGGGACACAACGCCCTTGTTTCCGTGGCGGCCTGCCATTTTATCGCCCACCTGGATCTTTCTCTTCTGAGCGATATAGCAGCGCACGACCATATTCACGCCGGCCTGCAGTTCTTCCTTGGCATTGGCTTTGGTGAAGATCTTCACATCCACGACAATGCCGTATTCGCCGTGGGGCACCCGCAGGGAGGTATCCCGCACTTCTCTGGATTTTTCGCCGAAAATGGCTCGGAGCAATCTTTCCTCGGCGGTCAGCTCGGTTTCGCCCTTCGGCGTGACCTTGCCGACTAAGATATCGCCGGAATGCACCTCGGCGCCCACCCGAATGATGCCGTTTTCGTCCAAATCGGCGATCTGGTCTTCACCGATATTGGGCAGCTCCCGGGTGATTTCTTCCGGTCCCAGTTTGGTATCCCGGGCTTCGATCTCGTATTCTTCGATATGGATAGAGGTATACACATCATCCCGAACGATTTTTTCATTCAGCAGAACGGCATCCTCGTAGTTGTAGCCTTCCCAGGTCATAAAGCCGATGAGGGCGTTTTTGCCCAGAGAGATCTCTCCGTTGCAGGTGGCGGGGCCATCGGCGATGACCTCTCCGGCGGTCACTCTCTGCCCCACGTCCACGATCGGGATCTGGTTGATGCAGGTACCCTGGTTGGAACGGGTGAACTTGGTGACTTCAAAGGTCTGGATCCGGCCGGAATCGTATTCGATCTTGATCTCCCGTGCGCTGACGGAACGCACCACGCCGTCTTCTTCCGACAGCAGGCAGACCCCGGAGTCTACCCCGGCCTTATATTCCATGCCGGTGCCCACGATCGGGGATTCGGTCACGAGCAGCGGAACCGCCTGCCGCTGCATATTCGAGCCCATCAGCGCCCGGTTGGCGTCATCGTTTTCGAGGAAGGGGATCATAGCCGTTGCCACAGAAACGACCATCTTCGGGGAAACGTCCATATAATCGGCCCGCTCCCGCTCCACTTCGATGAACTCATCCCGGTGCCGTCCGACGACTTTGGGGTTGACGAAGCGGCCGTTTTCGTCGAGCGGTTCGTTTGCCTGCGCCACAATGAAGTTATCCTCCACGTCGGCGGTCATATAATCCACATGGTCGGTCACGATGCCGGTCTCTTTATCCACCTTGCGGTAGGGGGCTTCGATCAGACCGTATTCGTTGATCTTTGCAAAGGTGGCCAGATAGGAGATCAGGCCGATGTTCGGGCCTTCAGGGGTCTCGATAGGACACATCCGGCCGTAATGGGTGTAATGTACGTCACGAACTTCAAATCCGGCACGGTCTCTCGAAAGACCGCCGGGGCCGAGGGCCGACAGGCGGCGCTTGTGGGTCAGCTCCGCCAGGGGGTTGTTCTGGTCCATGAACTGCGACAGCGGCGAGGAGCCGAAAAACTCCTTGATGGCGGCGGTAACGGGGCGGATATTGATCAGGGAGCGGGGGTCGATCTTGTCATAATCCTGCGAATTGCTGGTCAGGCGTTCCACGATCACCCGCTGCAGACGGGTCAGACCGATGCGGAACTGATTCTGAAGCAGCTCGCCGACAGAGCGGATCCGGCGGTTGCCGAGGTGGTCGATGTCGTCGGTGGTGCCCACGCCGTGCTTGAGGGTCAGCATATAGCTGATAGTGGCGAAAATATCTTCCACGGTGATATGCTTGGGGATCAGGCGGTCTTTGTTTGCCCGAAGAGCGTCCTTGAGCTCCTGCTCGGAAAGACCCTGCGACAGGATCTCCTGCAGCACGTCAAAGCAGACCTTTTCATTGATGCCGCATTCCTCGTCGGCGTCAAAGGAAACATAGGCCTTGATATCCACCATGCCGTTGGAAATGATCTTGACCTCGGGGATCTCGGAAGTCTGCGGCTTGATGTACGCAATTTTAATGCCCCGGTTTTCCAGCTCGATGGCCTTTTCACGGGAGATGAAATCGCCTTCCATCGCCAGCACTTCTCCGGTGGCGGGGTCTACGATGCTGCGGGTGAGGATCTGCCCGGCCAGACGGTTGGAAAGGCTGAGCTTCTTATTGTATTTATACCGGCCCACGCGGGACATATCGTAGCGGCGGGGGTCGAAGAAAAGGTTGTGCAGATGCGTCAGGGCGGCGTCTTTGGTAGCCGCTTCGCTCGGACGGAGCTTTTTGTACACTTCCTTGAGAGCGTCTTCCCCGTCTTTGGTGCTGTCCTTTTCAAAGGTGCGGTCAAAGAAGATATGCGGCCCAAAATAATCCACAATGCCGGCCGGGGTCTCCAGCTCGGTGCCGCAGCCGAGGGCTTTGATGAAAGTCGTGATGGGCAGCTTGCGGTTTTTGTCGATCCGCACGGAAAACACGCCGTTGATGTCGGTCTCATATTCCAGCCAGGCGCCCCGGTTGGGGATGACGGTGGCAGAATACAGCTCCTTGCCGAATTTATCGTAATCCAGTTTATAGTACACACCGGGCGAACGCACGAGCTGAGACACGATCACTCGCTCGGCGCCGTTGATCACGAAGGTGCCGCTGGGGGTCATCAGCGGGAAATCGCCCATGAACACGTCCGGCTCGTCGATGATGTTGCCGGTCACTTTATTGGTCAGACGGATATTCACCCGCAGGGGAGCGGAATAGGTGGCATCTCTTTCCTTACATTCCGCAATACTGTAATTCGGGGCACTGGTATTGAGGGTGTAATCCAGAAAGTCAAGAATGAGATTTCCCGAAAAATCCCGGATGCCGGAAAGGTCATCGAAAACCTCCCGAAGTCCTTTGGTGAGGAACCAGTTGTAGGAATCTTTCTGGATCTCGATCAGGTTCGGCATATTGAGGACCTCATCAATATGGGAAAAGCTCATTCGCTCTGTCTTACCCAGCCGAACGGGTTTGACGTTTACCATGTGATCACTCCATTTCATTTTTTATCAGCAGACGCTGCCATCGCTGGACGGGGTGCACCTTGCAAAAAAGGGACTTGATTTTTTTTTGCTTTTATGGTACTATTCATGAGGAAATCGGGGAAAAACGGGGAAAACCAAGGGCAAAAGGGCACTTTTTCACAATAATGCATTTATAAATTATACATCAAACAAAACCCGCTGTCAAGGGCTGACAGCGGGTTTCTTTGCTTTTTGTCAGGAAACGGTCGATTTTCATCATTCTGCACAAAAACCCCCGGTTTTACCCTTTGCAAACACCCGGAAGCGTGGGAGGTTTTTTGCGCCTCACCGCCGCTGGCGGCTCCATGTGCACTGTGCCATAGCTGATGCGGCGGGCACTGCAAAAAGGTTGAAGAAACCGGGCAGGCGTGCTATACTGATGACAGACATCTATCGTTCTGGAGGGAAAAACCATGAAACAGAAAGTGGATAAAACCAAAAACTATTATTTCCGGACCATTTCCAATCAGGTGCGCTTCGGATACGGCTTCCGCATGGTGGAGGGGAAACGGCAGTTCTTTGCCTGGCACGGCTACCCCGACCGCAACAGCGACTACATCACCA
Organism: uncultured Ruminococcus sp.; assembly: GCA_902772855.1. GTDB lineage: Bacteria > Bacillota > Clostridia > Oscillospirales > Acutalibacteraceae > UBA1213. Next base: position 644 of record CACYCG010000211.1, on the reverse strand, counting down.
CCAGCGAGATCACTGAGGAAGAGTTTGACGAAATCACCAAAAAATACCCCCGGGAAATCTCTGCCAACCGGGACGCTGCAGAGCATTTCCGGAATAGATATGTAAACGGCCACCCGGTGCTGCTCGAAGGAATGGACAGGCTGCTGTGAGCACCGACTGCGCCGCGCCCCAAGGGCACTTTGCCACAGGCACTCCCGCTGGTCGCCTACGGGCGCGTCACGCTGCTGCCGAAGCAGGAGAGGGCCGCCCTTCCATTTGGTCATCTGTCAAAGTTGTTCGTAACTTGAGCAAGACTTTTTCAGATCTGCTAAGGTTTATGCAAAACATAACAGCATGGTTTCTCTTTTTTCAGAGCAGCATAAATGAATCGATATAAAACTCTTCTATAAATTCGAGCTCGCTGTCATGAAGATTAAACTCATTGACAATAGTAACAGAGCCGCAAAAAGAAACCTTTTGCTTGAGATCATTCCATCTCTGTTCTGTATTTGCTTCCAATAGTTCTGACAATCTGACATATCGATTTTTTCCATATAGGACATCATAGAAGTTATCATCATCAAACAAACTGCTTTGATGGTCAATACTGTCAATATAGACAGGCTTTTCTACAGGAAAATCGTTCTTATCAAACTGTATACCTT
>CACYCG010000210.1 GCA_902772855.1 uncultured Ruminococcus sp. | reverse complement strand
CGTTGGTGTAAAATATTTCTGGGATTATTTGCAGAAGGCTGTCAGAAGAAGGACGCCTGAAAATCCCGGGTCCAGCGTCACGCTGGCCCAGAAAAGGTTTCCTCAGAGGAAAATGTGTGCTATAATACAAGGGATAACGACAGGACAGGAGGAGTCAATGTATGAAACGAGCGGTGGTCATAACCGGAGGCGGGACGGTGGAACCGATCGACGGGGTGAGGAGCATCACCAATACCGGCACAGGGCTGTTAGGAAGTCTTCTGTGCGATGAAGCGGCTGCACAGGGCTTTTTTGACGAGATCATCTATCTTCACGGCCCGGGCGCCATTCTTCCGAAAGACCCCGGCATCCGGAGCATTTCCATCACCACGGCCGGGCATCTTTTAGAGGAAATGGAGCGTGTTTGCCGGCAGAATGCTCCGGCGGCGATCATTCACAGCATGGCGGTCAGCGATTACACCGTGGCGTCGGTGGTTTCTTTGGAAGACCTGCGGGACTGCCGGAGCGACAGCCCGGAGGAGATGGCGCAGGAACTGGAAAGCCGGGATCTGCGGGCTGCCTTCCACAAGATTCCTTCCACCCTGAGCTCCCCGCTCATCCTGCTGCGACCCACGCCGAAGGTGATCGCATCCCTGCGGAAGATGGCGCTGCAGGCGATTCTCGTGGGCTTCAAGCTGCTGGATACCGTTTCTCATGAAGAACTAATGAAAATTGCCGCCGGACAGATTCAGAAAAATGACTGCGATTATGTGCTGGCCAACGATTACGACACCATTCGCCGCGGCTGTCATGAAGGCTACCTGCTCGGACGAAACGGGGAGGAACAGCATTTCATCGGCAAAGAAGGAATTGCACGGGGCATTATGAAAACAATTCGGGAGGATTTATCATGAAAGAACTGATTCTGGGCATAACCGGCAGCATCGCTGCGTATAAAGCAGCCGATCTTGCCAATGAACTGACGAAAAAAGGCACTCGGGTTTCCTGCGTGATGACAGCAGGCGGGCGGCGATTCCTGACCCCGCTTACCCTGCAGACGCTTTCCAAGTGCCGGGTGTACACCGATGTGTTTGACGAAAGTTGTCCTGGGGAAGTGTCGCACATCGCTTTGGCGACCCGGGCTGTCGGGGCGCTGATTGCTCCGGCCTCCGCTGATTTTCTCGCCAAAGCCGCCTGCGGCATAGCGGACGATATGCTCACCGCCACCTTGCTGGCGCTGTGGGATAAGCCGGTGGTGGTCTGCCCGGCGATGAATACGAATATGTACGAAAACCCTCTTACGCAGCGAAACATTCGCACCCTGCGGGAGCTGGGCTGGCACATTGTTGAACCGAGGGAATCTCTGCTGGCCTGCGGGCAGGTCGGCAAAGGAGCACTGGCAGACCTTCCAACCATCCTGCAAACAGCCGAATCCGTTTTCTCACTTTCCGACTGACCTTTTCGGAAATATGAAAACCTCCCCCTTCTCGAAACGGAAGAGGGAGGTTTTTTTGATTTGCTTGATCCGGCGCTACGAATTCATGATCAGACTCACGGCACGGGGATTGTTCTGAATGTGCACCTCAAGACCGCCGGTTTTATGCTCGCCGTCCACCGACCAATCGAGCGGTTCTTCCGAAATGACCCGAATATCCGAGGCCTTGAACCGGATAATATTATCGTGCCGGTAGGATTTTCGAAGCATGGTGATCAGGATTGATAAAGCGGTCCAGATATTTTTCGGCTTTTTGATCAGAAGGATCTCATATTTTCCGTCCGCAAAATCCACATACTTTTCGGGGTACTGAAAAATGCCCGCCACCGAGGTGGAATTGGTCACGGCGCCGAAAATAAAATCTCCTTCCACCCGCCGCTCATCGGTTTTGACCTTGAGGTGGTAGGAGCGGATCTTGTGCATACACTGCACCGCATGCAGCAGATAGGCAAAATGCCCGAACAGGTTTTTGGCTGCCTGCGGAGTCTCGTAGGACACTTCTGTAAACGCTCCGAAGGAGGCAATATAAATAAAATACTCCTCATCAAAGCTCCCCACGTCCAGCGGGTGCGGGTCGTCAAAAATAATGCTGCGGGCGGCCCGGGTCATGTTGGTGGAAATGCCGAGGCTGCGGGCCAGGTCGTTGGTCGTTCCGGCGGGAATATAGCCCATCGGTTTGTTTTCCTCACAGGCCATCATGCCGGAAATGGCTTCGCTGATGGTGCCGTCCCCGCCGCAGCAGGCTAAAATGTCAAACTCGTCGATATGCTCCCGAATCAGATAATCCGCTTTATATTCCGGGGCGGTAAAATACACCGCCACCTCCATCTGGTTTTCCGCAAACATATCCGCCACCTTGCCGGCTGAAAAATACGGCCGGCTTTTTCCGGATTTCGGATTGACGATCATCATCACCCGGGTGCGGCTTTTCGGTTTTTTTCGGCTCATGCAATTCCTCCTTAGCGCCCGTTCCTCGTTTCGCCGGAAGGACCCCGGTTTCCGTTGCTGGTGTGAAACGGCACGCTGCTTTTGCGGGGGCCTTTCGGTCCTCTGGCTCTTTGCGCCCGGTCAATGGCGTCTATGGCCCGGTCCGCTCCCCGGAGCAGGCAGTAATACACGAAATAATACGCCTGCCGGATGATCGTGAACACGCACAGCACCGTCACCGCTAAACTGAGCGCCCATTCCAGCACCAATCCGGCGGAAAGGCTGCTCGACTGTCCCCCTGAAAGAAGGGTCACGATCTCCCCCGAATCCGCCAATAGCCTCCACACGCCCAGCACCGCCGCCAACAAAACCGCCAGCCCGCCGCTGAGAGAAAGATACCCCATATCGTCCCCTCCTGCCGCTCAGCGGGGCAAAAAGCCGATTTTCTTCATCGCCTTGTCCAGCGTGCGCTGAGAGATCATCTGCGCTGTTTCCGCTCCTTTGCGGTACTGCTCCTCTAAATAGGCCCGCTCTCCGATCAGCTCGTCGAACCGTTCCCGGATCGGACGCAGGCGTTCCACGACCGCTTCGCCCACCGCTGTTTTGAAATCGCCGTAGCCCCGGCCCTCAAACTCCAGCGTGATCTCCTCGGCGGTTTTGCCTGTCACGGCGCTCAAAATGCCGATGAGGTTATTGATGCCCTCTTTGCCTTCGCCCACGCACACCCGTGCCTCGCTGTCGGTGACCGCCCGCTTGAACTTTTTCATGATCACTTCCGGCTTATCCAGCACGGCGACCCATGCGTTGACGTTTTCATCGGATTTGCTCATTTTCCGGGTGGGGTCCTGCAGGGACATGACCCGGGCACCCACGGTCGGAATATACCCGTCCGGGATCCGGAACGTATTCCCGTACACCCCGTTAAAGCGCTCGGCGATATTCCGGGCCAGCTCCAGATGCTGTTTCTGGTCTGCTCCGATCGGCACTAAATCGGCCTGATACAGCAGAATATCCGCCGCCATCAGCGAGGGGTAGGCAAACAGTCCGGCGTTGACGTTGTCGGCGTGTTTTTGCGATTTATCCTTGAACTGCGTCATGCGGGACAATTCCCCGAACTGCGTGTAGCAGTTGAGCACCCACGCCATCTGTGCATGGGTGGGCACATGGCTCTGAATGAAAAAGATGCTTTTGTCCGTATCCACCCCGCACGCCAAAAACAGGGCGTAAGCGTTGAGGATATTCTGTTTGAATGCCTTCGGGTCCTGCCGGACGGTAATGGCATGAAGATCCGCCACCGCATAAATGCAGCGGTATTCGTCCTGCAGGCGCACCCAGTTGGAAAGCGCCCCTAAATAATTGCCCAGCGTAATCGTCCCGCTCGGCTGGATGGCGCTGAAGATGGTTTTCTTCCGTTCGGCTTCCGGCGCCGTGATTTGTTCCGCCATGATCACAAAACCTCCTTGGCAAGCTGTCCGAGAATGCGAATGCCCTTTTCAAGCTGTTCGTCCGTGGGAGTGGAGAAATTGATCCGGAAGGAGCTGCACTGTTCGGCTTCATTGGTCAGGAAAGCGTTCCCCGGTACTACGCATACTTTATTCAGGACCGCCTGTTTGCAGAACTCGTTCATAGAGATCCGGGCACCTTCGGGCAGATGGCACCAGATGAACAGTCCGCCTTCGATCGGGTCATAGGAAATGCCGCCGGGCACAAGGTATTCATCGAGCAGCTTCATGCAGAAGGCCGCCTTCTTCCGGTAAATCTCTCGAAGAGAGTTCAGATGTCCTTCAAAATCATATTCTGTCATAAAGCGATAGGCAATCATCTGCGCCCACTGATTCGAGTGGACGTCCTCGCCCTGCTTGCAGACGACCATTTTCTGCAAAACAGGTTTTGGTGCGATGGCGTACCCCACCCGCATTCCGGGGGACAGGATCTTGGAGAAGGTGCCGGCATAGACCACCAGCCCCTCGGTGTCGAGGGATTTGATGCAGGGAACGTTTTCTCCGCTGATGCGCAGTTCTCCGTAGGGATTGTCTTCTAAAATCATCACCTGATAGCGTTTAGCCAGCTCATAGATGGCTTTTCGCTTTTCCCAGCTTGTCGTGGCCCCGGAGGGGTTCTGAAAATTAGCGATGATATAGATGAAGCGCACGTTCTTTTCCTGCTGAAGCGCCTTTTCCAGTGCTTCGATATTCATGCCGTCTTTTTCCATCGGGATCCCGCACAGGCGGCAGTTATAGGAGCGGAAGGAATTCAGCGAGCCGATAAAGCTGGGGGCCTCGCAAATTACCGTATCGCCCTCGTTGCAGACCGTTTTGGTAAACAGATCCATGACCTGCTGAGCGCCGGAGGTAATGATAATGTCGTCATTTTCGCCCCCGACCCCATATTTATTCTGCATGAAATCCCACACGGCTTTTTTCAGCGGAGGATAGCCTTCTGTCAGACCGTACTGCAAAGCGGCTACCGGCTCCTCCTCAAAGATCTTGGCGGAGATTTCGGCGATTGCTTTGGTGGGGAAGGCTTCCGGCGCCGGATTGCCGGCCGACAGCGACACCACGGACGGATCTGCCGCATATTTGAAGATCTCCCGGATAGCCGACGGCTTCAGGGTTTTTACTCGCTCGGAAAGGATATAGTCCATTTTTCTCAACCTCTTTCAATTTTTCTATCACGCCATACCCAGGGCTTTCCCCATTGTACCACACTTTTTCCATCCTTGCAAGCAGCGTGACGCCAGCGTGACGCTGGACCCGTATCCGGGGGAGCGCCCCCGGACCCCCCTTCCGGGACTTGAGCCTGATGAAGAAAAGCAGCAAAGTCCTTGCAAAAGCAAGCGTCACGCTGCCGCTGGTTGGTGTAAAATATTTCTGGGATTATTTGCAGAAGGCTGTCAGAAGAAAGACGCCTGAAAATCCCGGGTCCAGCGTCACGCTGGTTTGAAAAGGGTGGACGGAAACTTTTCCCTCCTTTGCAAGACTTTTGCCGCT
>CACYCG010000209.1 GCA_902772855.1 uncultured Ruminococcus sp. | reverse complement strand
GCCAGCGTGACGCTGGACCCGGGATTTTCAGGCGTCCTTCTTCTGACAGCCTATTGCAAATAATCCCAGAAATATTTTACACCAACGCTGGGCGAAAATCTTTGGAGGCAATCCCTCCGCAGGGGGGGTGACCGGCTGCATAAGCTCCCGGCCGCCGCTTAGAAATCATCCAGATCAAATTTTCCGACCGCCTCCGACAGTTCGATCTGGCGTTCATATAGCAGCAGATCCTTGTTCAACTGGAAGTATTCGGCGTTTCCGTACTGGCTGAGGTAGGCGACCATATGCTTGTTGATGGTCATCTCCGTCACGATGATGAGCTTTTCCTGACCGTCCGGGAAGACCTCTTTCACAAAGGAAAACAGATGGTTCAGGCGCTGTTCGGTTCGGGTGCTTTGTTTTTTCATGGCGGCTACCCGCTGGTCAAAATCGGATTTGATGGCCGCCAGCGCTTTTTTGGGGTCGTTTTCGCCTGCGGCGGCAGCGGCCTGTGCTTCCAGCGCCTGCAGGAGCATTTGCCCGATGTTCCGGTCTTCTTCGGACATAATGCCGGAGTCCTTTCCGTCTTTCAGGGCTTTCCGTTTTTCTGAAATGATCTCCGAAAGCAGGTCCGCAGCGCTTTTTCCCGACTTCTCGAGCATCGGCTTCAAGCCCTGAAGAACACTGGTCAGTTCCTTCAGCATTCGGAAGGTTTCCATCGTTGCGCGCACGTCCTGCCCCATTGCATCCAGCAGCAGCCCGATCAGCGACAGCCGCTCGTCAAACCGGGCGTTCCGGGCGCGGGACCGGATGCTGTCGTCTTCTTTTCCGTCCAAGATCCGGTCGACCTGATAATCGCTGCGGTATTTATTGAACAGATCGTAATAGGCCGCAAACTCTCTGGCGATCTTCGGGTTCTGCAGATATTGCCGCACGAGCTTTTCATCGACCTTTGCGCCGATCTCCTCGCACAGCCGGATCATATCGCTCAGATCCGACCAGCCTCTGGCGGTGACAAAGGTTTTGCCGCTGACGGTGCTTTCGATCCGGTAAAAATCGTTTTTCTTGATGTCCAGATAGGTGATGACAGCCGGGTGCGTGGCCCGGGCATAGGCGTATTCTTTCCAGACAGAAAAATCCGGTTCCACGTCAATGCGCTTGAGCCGGTCCCAGGTGACGATATCAAACTCCCGCACGGAATGGTTGTATTCCGGTGGATTGCCCGCCGTCACCACCAGCCAGCCGTCTGGCACCCGGTGGCGTCCGAATACTTTATACTGCAAAAACTGCAGCATGGAGGGTGCCAGCGTTTCCGACACACAATTGACCTCGTCTAAAAACAAAATGCCCTCCTTCAGCCCGGTCTCCTCGATCTTTTCATAGACGGAGGCGATGATCTCGCTCATAGTGTATTCGCTCACGGCGTATTCTTTTCCGTCAAAAACCCGGTGCTCAATGAACGGCAGGCCCAGTGCGCTTTGCCGGGTGTGGTGGGTCATGGAATAGCTCACAAGCCCCACGCCCAATTCCTGCGCCACCTGTTCTATAATGGCTGTTTTTCCAATCCCGGGAGGGCCCATGAGGAAAATGGGCCGCTGCTTTTCCAGAGAAATACGGTAATTGCCGAAGGCGTCCCTGGTGAAGTAGGCTTTCATGGTGATCTTGATCTGTTCTTTTGCTTCTTTGATATTCATTTCAAATCCTCCGATTCTAACACGAGCTTAATGGCCCACACCGGCACTTCGGGGTTTTCGTATTCATCGCTGACGTAGACAAAGGCGGTCCGGTAGGGCGGCTGACGTTCGGGAAACGTTCCGAACCCGTCCGTAAAGTAGATGAGTCCTTTCAGATTTGCAAACTCTTTTTCGGCAATAAGCTGATCGACATAGCGGAAAACGGGCCGAAAATCCGTTCCCCCGAAACCGTGGAGCTGCATGGTTTGCAGGTAGCTGTCAAACTCTTCCTGAGAAGTGATCTTCACATCTTCCTGAATCTCGGCATCGCACTGAATGATGTGCAGATTGATCCGGGAAAAGAAGGATTCGCTGCTTTTGAGGATGTTGTAGGTTTTCTGGATAAAGGACTGAACCAGTTTTCCTTCCACCGAGCCGGAGGTATCTATAGCGATCACAAACTCCCGAATGCGCCGCACGTCCTTATATTCGAGCGGCTCGATCAGCGGCATATTGCGGTACAGCTCCAGCCCGTAGGTGTAGTAGATGTAATCAAACTCATCGGGGTTGATTTTCATCGCTTCCCCCATGACGGAGAACTGTTTCAGGAAAGAGGTGTAATCATAGCGTTCCCGGTTGACTGCCTTCAGATTTTGCGTCAGCCCCCCGGCCCTGTCGCCCTTTTTTCGCTCCAGCGTTTCCAGAGCGGTCTGGATATATTCGGAGATCTCTTTCCACATAGCTTCGGTCTGACGGCGCTGTGCAAAGAGGTTTTCTTTCTGCGCTTCCTCCCCGGATTCTTTAGAATCTGCCTCCCCGCCTCCGGAAGCCCCCGGCAGTCCTTCGGGAGGCTTATACCAGAAAACATGATCGTCCAGAGAAAACAGACGGCGCAGGCGGCGGATGTCCGATTCGTTCGGGCGGTTTTCCAGAAAATAGTGGCAGATCATTTCGGCGGTGAGGTATTTCACGTTCCGGGACATCCGCTTCAGCTCCTGTTCCTGCTCCTGGACCCGGTCGATGGTGACGGCGTCAAGCGACAGGCCGTTGATGGCGTGTTCCACGGCCATATCGCAGGCCAGGTCCCAAAGGACCTCATCCTTCAGCGTGCCGATGAACATATGGCGGAAAATACAGTGAAAAACGGTGTGCAGATAGCGCCGGGCGGGCAGTTCACGAGCGGTTCGGTAGCTTCGCAGGAGATGGACCGGGCTATAGTAATAGGTCTGGCCGTCGGTAGCGGTGGTTTCGGTCCCCTTCGGCACAGGCCTGAGGCGGCTGATGGCGCTGTCCATAAAGCGAAGATTCACCATCAGGCTGTTGCGGGACAGTGTCAGCACGTCCAGCGCCAGTTTTTGCAATTGCTGCTGCTGTTCTTCCTCTGACATGGCGCTCCCTCCTGTTTCCGTTTTTGTTTTGTTGGTACGATACTATTATTATACCGGCCCGCTCCCCTCTTGTCAAATATCCCCACACGCCAGCGCCAGCGGCAGCGTGACGCTGCACCCATATCCGGGGGATTCTCCCCCGGACCCCCTTCCGGGGCTTGAACCTAAAGAAGACGCCAAAAGTCTTGCAAAGGAGGGAAAAGTTTCGGTCCAGCCTTTTCAAAGGCTGGCAGAGTCCAGAGACGGAGTCTCTGGTCGCACTCCG
>CACYCG010000208.1 GCA_902772855.1 uncultured Ruminococcus sp. | reverse complement strand
TCTCATCGGCGCAAAGTTCTTTGTATCAAATACTCTATTTGATTTGCTCGGTAATTGTCAACATTTCCTTAAGTTGTTAGCATTGCCCGGGGGAAACCCTTTTTTCAAAAAGGGTTTCCCCCGGGCGGCGGGATAATTTTGAAAAAACAGTTGAAAAGTTATGGAAAAAGGGATACAATAATATAGAATATAACTATAAGGATCTCTGATCGGAGGGTGAAGTAACAATGAGTATGGGACGAATACTGGTTGTAGATGACGACATCAATATTTGCGAACTGCTGAGATTATACATCGAAAAGGAAGGCTATGAGGTGACGATTGCCAACGACGGCGGGCAGGCGGTGACGAAGTTCAAGACAGAGAGCTTCAATTTGGTGCTGCTGGATATTATGCTGCCGGTACTCGATGGCTGGCAGGTATGCCGGGAAATCCGGAAGACCTCTCAGGTGCCAATCATCATGCTCAGCGCAAGAGGAGAAGTGTTTGATAAGGTGCTGGGACTGGAACTGGGGGCGGACGATTATGTCGTCAAGCCGTTTGAGACCAAGGAAATTCTCGCCCGGATCAAAGCGGTGCTGCGCCGAGTGAACGAAAGCAGCTCCGCTTCTTCGCAGAATGTTGTCAAAGAAGTGACCTACGATAAACTGCTGATCAATCTGACCAATTACGAACTTCGTGTCAACGGGGAACAGATCGACACTCCGCCCAAGGAAATGGAGCTGATCTATCACCTGGCTTCCAATCCCAACCGGGTCTTTACACGGGACCAGCTTCTCGATGAGGTCTGGGGCTTCGATTATTACGGAGATTCCCGCACGGTGGACGTGCACGTCAAGCGCCTTCGGGAAAAATTAGAAGGTGTGTCCGATCAGTGGGAATTGAAGACCGTCTGGGGAGTGGGTTACAAGTTCGATGTTAAAGAATAACGTATATTCCAAAAAATCCCTGATTGGAAAATATATCCGGGTCAGTGTGCTGATCGTGTTTTTCAGCTTTTTAGTGCTCGGGACGATCCTCACGATCGCCGTCAACAGCTACTGGACCAATGAAAAGCACCGCACCCTCGACGTTCGGGCGCAGAACGTGGCGGAATACATCCGCTCCAACGTCATGCTGAATCAAAGCCTCAGCGGGTCGGCCGCTACGGTGCTGACGATCAAAAACGCCGATGACGTAACGGATTTTCTCAAGCTGTTTTCCGATGACGTGGGTGTGGATATTATCGTGACCAATACGATGGGGCGCATCGCTATTGCCGCCACGCATGACGTCAGCATTGAGGATGAATCTTCCTTCATTTCCACCGATGTGGTCCGCAAAGCGATGGAAGAGTATCATTATTTCGACAGCAACACCCTCGGCGGGATGTATTCTTCCGAACGCCTGGTGGCGGCCCGCCCGATACTGGACCAAAAAGAGCAGAACATCATGGGGGTGGCTATCGTCACCTCCGGAAAAGAGGATATTTCCAATTTTACCGATATGGTCCTCGAACTCTTTATTCTGTCGGCACTGGCTGCGCTGGCGGTCACTTCTGTGATGATTTTCCTGTTTTCGTACCGGCTGGTCAGCCCCCTCAAACAGATGGGGCAGGCGGTCAAGCAGTTCGGAAAAGGAGATTTCAGTGTGCGTATCGCCGAAACCAGCAACGACGAGATCGGAGAATTAGCGGTCGCCTTCAACAATATGGCGGATTCGCTTTCCTCTTCGGAAGTGACCCGCAAGAGCTTTGTAGCCAATGTCTCCCATGAGCTGAAAACCCCGATGACCACCATTTCCGGTTTTGTGGACGGCATCCTCGATGGGACCATCCCCGAAGAAAAACACAGCTACTATCTTCGCATTGTGTCCGATGAAGTCAAGCGCCTGTCCCGGCTGGTGCATTCCATGCTCAACCTCTCCCGCCTCGACAGCGGGGAGCTGAAGCTGAATAAAAGCCAGTTCGACCTGCTGAGCGTGCTGGTAACGACCCTGATTTCCTTTGAACAGGAAATCAACCGCCGCCATATTGAGATCCGGGGCTTGGAGCTCATCTCCCCGAAAATGGTATACGGGGATAAGGACCTGCTGCATCAGGTGGTGTATAACCTGATCGAAAATGCCGTCAAGTTTACCAATGAAGGCGGGTTTATTGAATTCTCCATTACGGAAGATGCGGAAAAAGTCACCTTCAGCGTGAAAAACAGCGGGCCCGGCATCAAGAAAAACGAGATTCCTCTGGTGTTTGACCGATTCTATAAAACCGATAAATCCCGGAGTCAGGACAAAAAGGGTCTGGGGCTGGGGCTGTACCTGGTTCGCAGCATCATCCGCCTGCACGATGGGGATATTCAGGCAGACAGCGTTTATGGGAAGTATACGGAGTTTTATTTCTATCTTCCCCGCACCGAACGAAAAGAAAAAAAGCCGGGCAAATGATCCGGCGTGATCGAATTGTCAGAAAAAGGAGCTGCATCCATGAAAAACGAATGGGACGATGCGTTTTCTCCCCAACCGGAAACGACACCGGATCCGGTGTCCCCGGACGGGACCCCCACTGAAACCAATGAGACCGGACAGCCCGGCGCCCCGGCACAGCCATATCCCCCCGGACAGCCCGGCGCCCCGGCACAGCCATATCCTCCCGGACAGCCGGGAACTCCTCCGCCTCCCGGCGGGTATTATGCGGGCGGTTATGGAATGCCCCCGAGAGCGCCTGCCTACCCCTATTATGCGAACTTCCCGCAGCAGCCGAAAAAGAAAAGCGGGATCATGGTTGTCATCTGGTGCGTAGTGGGCGTGGTGCTGGTGGCGGCCTTTGGCATACTGGTGTTTGTTCTGACCGCCTCCACCCGGGAACACCGGGAAGAAGAGCCCTCCGGCTCCTACCGCACGGAATCTTCCTTCGGAGATGCTTCCACGCTTCCGGATGCGCCGAAAGCCAAGCCGGACGTCGATGGGCCGCAGATTTCTTTTTCGGAAACGCCTGCCGGCATTTCCACTGAAACGGATATTGCCGCCAAAGCCTACCAGAAGGCTTCTCCGGCGGTGGTCTGCATCACCTCCTATACCTCCGGCGGGGATTATACCCTCGATGCGGAAGGGGAAGGCTCCGGCATTCTGCTGACAGCGGACGGCTATATCGCCACCAATGCCCATGTGGTCAATAACACCACCAAAACCGGCGTCATGGTCACACTCAGCGATAACCGGCAGTTTTTGGCAACGATCATCGGAGTTGATACCAAAACCGATTTGGCGGTGATCAAGATCGACGGAAGCGACCTGCCGACAGCGGAATTTGCCGATTCCTCCAAGGTGGTGGTCGGGCAGGAAGTGTTTGCCATCGGCAACCCGGGCGGCTCGGCGTTTTCCAATTCCCTGACCAAAGGAGCCGTGTCCGCCATCGACCGGGTGGTCAGCAGCGGGTATGTGAAATATATCCAGACCGATGCCGCCATCAACCCCGGCAATTCCGGCGGCGCCCTCATCAATGAGTACGGTCAGGTCATCGGCATGAACGCTGCGAAAATCGCCGCCACGGAATACGAAGGCATGGGCTTTGCCATTCCGTCCGATACGGTGCGGGAGATCATCAATAAACTGATTCGCTACGGCTATGTGAATGACCGGGGCACGCTCAGTATTGAAGGAAAAACCTGCACGCTGTATATGTCGAAAGCCAACCATGTGCCGGAGGGAATGCTGATCACCAAGATCAATTCGGACAGCCCCCTCAAAAAGACCTCGGCGAAAAAAGACGATATTATCACCGGCATCAACGGTGTGACGGTGAAAAGCTCCGTGGAGTTTATTGACGAGCTGAAAAAATACGGCCCGGGAGAAACCGTGACCCTGACCCTCTACCGGGTAAGCCGGACGGAAGGAAGCGGCAAATCCTTTGATGTCCAGGTGGAGCTGATCCCGGACACCGGAAAGAAATAAAACTGCTGACAGGCGGGGACGTTCCCAAAAACGAACGTCCCCGTTTTTGTGAAAAGGGAGGTGAAGCTGTGAAAGAAAGTCGCTGGCAGCGGTCGCTGCTGTACTGCTTGCTGGTGTGGGCTTCGGTGGCGCTGCTGTTTACGGGGCTGATCCCGCTGTGGCTTCATGCCGCGCTGGTGGCGGCGTCGGCGGTTCTCCCGGAGCTGCTGATCCAGATCAAAAAAGGCTTTGCCGTCACTCGCAAGGGCTTGCTGATCAATGCATTGGCGGGAGTGGTAATCGGCGTGGGGAGCCTGTCCTATGCGGCGCTTCGCCCCCTGATGGCCATGGCTGAGGTGGAAACCTGGCGGCAGCAAATGACGTTTGTGTATTTTGCCGCTTTGTTTTTAGCCTTCGGCGGGGTACTGATTGCCTGCGCCTTTGATGAGGGCTGCCGGGACTTTGTCCGCCGGCAGTTTTCCGCCGTTCACCCCGCAGAAAAAACCGACACCATTTCCCTGAGATCTCTGAGCGTTTTATTCATCAGCGCTGTGTCGGTCATCACGCTTTGCTCCAAATCCTCCCCGCTGTACCCGTTCAATAACTGGGATGACGCCAACTGCTTTTTGACGGTGGGAAGGTCCCTGCTGCGGGGGCGGGTGCTGTACCGGGATATTTTCGAGCAGAAAGGCCCCCTTCTGTATTTTTTGCAGGCGCTTTGTGCCCTGATCTCTCCGGACAGTTTTTTGGGGGTCTGGCTGCTGGAGATCATCGCCTGCTTTTTATTTTTGGCGGTGGCGTACCGGATGCTGCTGCTCTTTTGTCCCAAGGGAGCGGTGGCGGTCATGCTGCCGATGGCGGTGTGCATTTACAGCTCCGGTGCCATGTCGCACGGCGGCTCGGTGGAAGAGCTTTGCCTGCCCTGTGCGGCCTACTGTTTCTATGTCGGGCTGGAAGCCCTGATGAAGCGGCAGGCGCAGATCCCTTTGCACAAATGCTTTTTGCTGGGGGTCACAGCGGGGATTGTGCTGTGGATCAAGTTTTCGCTGCTGGGCATTTACATCGGCTTTGCCATTTTTTTCATCGCCTATTACTGCAAGGAAAAGCGCCTTCGGGAACTGCTTCGGGCGCTCGGGGGAGCCTTCGGCGGTCTGGGGGCGGCCAGCGTCACGGTGGTCGTGTATTTTCTCCGGTATGGGGCGCTGCAGGATCTGTACGAAGTCTATTTTTACGATAACCTTTTTTTATATTCGGTCAAAAGCGGGGGCAATATTCTTTCCGGTCTGCTGACCAATCTGCTGTTCGGGCTGCTGTCGATGGTGGAGAATAATGCGGCGGTGTTCGCCCTGATCGTTCTCGGGGGGATCTATGCAGCGGGAAAACAGCGGTATGTCCTGCTGTATCATTTGCTGCTGTGTGTGTCGTCCTATTTTTTCATTTATTCCGGCGGCCGGCATTATCAGTATTATTCTTTTATTCTCTGCGTCTTCGTTCCGCTCGGCTTTGTGCCGGTCTATTATCTGCTGCAGGAACTGCGGGGAGAGAAACCATTCTCCCGAACGGTCAAGCGGCTCGGGGCGGGAGGGCTGTATCTTGTCTGCATGGGATTGGCGCTGTGTGTCAGCCCCAACACCTATATGCTGCGCTACCAAAAGGAAGATCTGCCGCAGTACGCTTTTCGGGAGATCATGCAGCAGGAAGACCACCCCACCCTGCTCAATTACGGGTTTTTAGACGGAGGGTTTTACACCGTCAGCGGCATTGACCCGACCTGCAAATACTTCTGCGGATTGAATCTTCCCTATGATCCGATCAAAAAAACACAGGACGAATTTGTCCGCAACGGGGAAACGGATTTTGTCGTCACCAAGGGGCACGGGCTGACGCCCTACCATCAGATCCATTACGAATGCGTCGGTTTTTGCCGGTTTGAAACGGAGGCGGGGCAGTATACGGATTATTACCTGTTCCGGAGGCGGAAAACCGGATGAGGCCGGAAGAAACCCATTGACTAAACATCTTACAGCGGCGGACAGCCGGAAAGGAGGAATCATATGATTTTGCAGGTGGACCAGGTATCCGCAAACGGAAATAATCAATTTGAGATCCGTGAAAACGGAATGCTTCTGTACCGAGCGCATACCCCTTTTTATAAACCGGTCATTCCTGTCGGCGGGAGCGCTTTTCGGCAGCTTTCCCTGACCGCCCCGGATGGCAGCCTGATCGTCAGCACAGCATATGATATGGCCGAAAACCTGAGGGCTTCGGCGATCCCTCTGAGCTGGATCTTTACCGGCTCCAAGCAGGTGGACCGGTATTCCGTGCAAAACGGTGCCGGGCAGACGGCGGCCCGCTTCTATTTTGAGCAGACGGGCGCCATGAATACCCGGCTCGTCATCGAAGCGGGAGGAAGGGTGACTGCGGGATATATCCGGGAAGTGGGGAAGAGAGAAGTGGTTTCCTTTTACGAAGGGGAACGGCAGGTCGGGCAGCTCACCAAGCCGAACTGCGTCACGAATCAGCTTGACCGGTATCTGCTGCACTTTTTCGACGGCGTGATCGCAAAGGAAATAGCGGCGTTTTTCGTAGTGTATTACGATTACCTCTATCATCACAACAGCGGAAAAATCGGTGTGGGGCGGGATATCCACATCACCTACACCTACGATAAAAACAACAAAAAATACCACAAGGATTTTATTCTGCAGTCTTTTGGCAAAGAAGAAGACGCCCGTGTAGATGAGTTCATTCGGGACGCCTACCGCAAAAAGAAACCATGACGAAAACAGAAGCGTTGTGCCGGCTCCCTGCTGATTTGGCGGCGGGGGGCCGGCACGATGGCGTATTATCCTTTCAGCGTGGGGGAGAACAGCCGGGTCCCGGCGGGGAGGCTGTCGGGATCGCTGATGGCGTTTTCGTTCATCAGGGCGGCGGCGGTGGTGCCAAGGCGCCGGGCGGCGTCGCCCAGGGTCTCGTTTTCCCCTAACACAAAGCAGTCCCGCTGGTCTTCCCCTGTCATCCGGAGAACCTGCCCCGGGCGCAGGTCTTCCGGATCTGTCAATTGGTTCAGCTTCGTCAGCTCTTCCACAGTCGTTCCCAACCGCCGTGCGATTTTCCACAGGCTGTCCCCCGGCTGAACGATATAGATCGGAATTTCGGTTTCCCCGGTCCGGGGCAGCCGGACAGCCTGCCCGGGGACGAGATGCCCGGGGTCTTCCAGACCATTAAAGCGGGCCAGTTCTTCCACGGTCGTCCCGAAGCGCCGGGCGATTTTCCACAGGCTATCCCCCGGCTGAACAATATACAGATTGGTTTCCATGTGTCAGCACCTCCATGATACTGTATGCCGTCCCTCCCAAAAATGTGCAGCGCCAGCGTGACGCTGGACCCGTATCCGGGGGAGTGCCCCCGGACCCCCCTTCCGGGGCGTGAACCTAAAGAAAACGCTAAAAGTCTTGCAAAGGAAAGCAAAGTTTCGCTCAAGCCTTTTCAAAGGCTTGCAGAGTCCAGAGACAGCG
>CACYCG010000207.1 GCA_902772855.1 uncultured Ruminococcus sp. | reverse complement strand
TATTATTCACTATTCATTATTCAGTATTCATTATTCATTAAGCCGCCATCGGCGGCTCCCTGGGCGGCAGTGCCCTTGGGGTACAGTCGGCGTTTCCGACGGCGTTTCCGTCTTATTCCATGCAGAAAAAAATCGCAGGGCCGAAGCCTTGCGATTATGCGGCGGGTTATGGTTTATAAAGCCAGGGAGCTGCTTTCCAGAGCAGGATCTTTTTCATCAGGGGACGGGGCATATCCCGGTGGATATGCAGGTAGTCATCATAATGCCGGGCCACAAGCTGTTTTCGGATGGAAGAAGGCTTAAAGCCCAATTCGAGCAGCTTGTCGACACAGTTCAGCAGCACCGCCGGCAGTTTGTAATTGGTGAAGCAGTCATACAGCACCCGGTCATCCTTGTGGCGCTGGCGGAGAAGCTCCCGCACTTTCAAAAGGGCATCGAACCGCTCAAAACAGTTTTTGCTCCCCGCTAACGGTTCGTCTTTCATCAAACCGTTGAGATAATCCCGTTCCAGCGTGATGTCGGCGGCTGCGATCACCGGGTCATACAGCAGCGCCGTGAACATAAACGCTTCCGCATAGCCGATGGTGCACACCTCGTCAAACTTGATCATATGTTCCAGCAGGAACTCCCGCCGGAACATCACTGCCGTAAAATCCATTGTCAGTGTGGAGCGGATCAGCCGCACCGCCACATCTGCCCCGGTAATATCCTTCGGAACGGTCTGCGCCGCCGGGGTGTTCCCGGGAACGGCAAAGACTAAATCCGCCCCCGCCTCTTCCGCTGTGCGGAAATACTCAGTCATATATTCTTTATACAATCTGGACGGATAGACAAAGGTGATGTACTTCCCGGTCGATTTATAGATCCCGGTGTTCAGCGCAGAACTGACGGTGCCGCCGCCGCTCTGGATGACACAGCCCTCAAGATTCCGCTTTTTGATCGTATTCAGCGCTTCTAAAACGCCGCCGTCGGTCGAGTTCATGTCGATCACAATGAACTCCAGTTCGGTCTGCTGGTTTTCTTCGGCAATTTTTTCAATAATAGCCGCTGTTTTGGACTTATTGTTTTTGGAAGGAATGATGACCGAAATATCCGCTTTTCCCATACCTGCACAACCCCATCATCTGATACTGTCTTTAATTATAACACAATTTGCAGCTTTTGAGGAAAAACCGATTGAGAAATTTTGAGTAGAATCGTTTTGGAATATGGGCAGTTTGCACAAATTATCCAAGCCGTTCCTGAATCAGAGCGGCAACTTCCTGTGCAATTTTCCGAATCTGCTCCAGATCGGCCCCTTCTGTCATGACCCGGATGAGAGGCTCTGTGCCGGAGGGGCGCACTAAAATGCGGCCATCCTGCCCGAAAAGCTCTTCCACCTGCGCCAAACGCTCCTGAATGACGCTGTCGCTTTCATAGCGCTTCTTTCCTTCGGCGCTGACCTTCACATTGATCATCACCTGCGGGTACTGCGTCATCATCGCCGACAGTTCAGAGGCTTTTTTGCCCGAACGCTTGAGGATCGACAACAGCATGGCGCCCGTGAGCTGTCCGTCCCCGGTGGTGGCATAATCCAAGAAGATGACGTGTCCGGATTGCTCACCTCCGAGAGAATAGCCGCCCTGCAGCATTTTCTCCAGCACATAGCGATCTCCCACCTTTGTGCTTTCCAGCCGGATGTCCTTCTCACGGCAGAAGCGCTGCAGGCCCATATTGGACATGACGGTGCCCACCAGCGTATTTCCCCGGAGACGTCCTTCCTGCTTCAGCGCATCGGCAACGATGGCCATGATGTGGTCCCCGTCGATGACCGCTCCGGTTTCGTCCACCGCCAGGCACCGGTCTGCATCACCGTCAAAAGCAAGCCCCATCGCAAAGCCGCCTTCCCGCACCTTTTCGCACAAAGCCTCCAAATGCGTGGAGCCGCAGGCGGAATTGATATTCAGCCCGTCCGGTTTGTCGGAAAGGAAGCAGCAGTCCGCCTTCAGGGAAGAAAAGATCCGGCGGGCGGTAGCGCTGGCGCTGCCGTTGGAACAGTCCACCGCAATCCGCATTCCCTGAAGGTCAGCGCCCACGGCCTCTGTCACATGGCGGGTATACTCCTCAACAAAGGTTTCCCCGTGGATGACCCGTCCCAGCGAATCCCCCATGGGAGTGGGAAAGGGTCTGGTGCCGTCGAGCACGATATCTTCGATCTCTTTTTCCAGCTCATCCGGCAGTTTGTAGCCGGTCCCGGCAAACAGTTTGATGCCGTTGAATTCAAAGGAATTATGGGAAGCCGAGATCATGATGCCGGCGTCCGCCTGATGGCGGCAGACAAGAAAAGGTACCGCCGGGGTAGGGACCACGCCCAGCAGAACGGCGTCTGCTCCCACCGAACAAAGCCCGGCCGCCAGCGCTCCCTCCAGCATATCCGATGAAATGCGGGTATCTTTTCCGATCATGATACGGGGTCTGCGGCCCTCTATCTGCTGCGCCAACACCATCGAAGCGGCCCGGCCAATGCTAATGGCAAGCTCCAGCGTCAATTCCGTATTGGCAACGCCTCTGGCACCATCGGTGCCGAATAATCTGCCCATTAAAAACGCTCCTTTCGTTTGATTCGGTCATTCAGCGGATCTCTGCCGAAAAAGACTGCACAGCACGGCTGTGCCGGCTGCATTATCCGAAGAAAACTCCGGCTCGGCAAAATAGACTTCTCCCAGCGCCGCCAGTCCTTCCCGCATCAGGCGGTCGGACATGACCCCTCCGGCAAACAGCACCGGCAAAGGCCCGGTTTCCCGGAGAAGGGTCTGGCACATGGAAAAAATGGTTTTTTCAATATAGCACAGGCACAAGGCGGCGGTGTCCTCCCGGGACATTCCCCCTTCATACGCCCGGCGGCATACGTTCTCCACCCCGGAAAGACAGCAGTCCGCTCCTTTCAGCGTGGGACGCACCGGCTGGTGCGCCTGTCCTCTGCGGGCGAGCGCTTCCAAAGACCGTCCGCTCGGAAACGGCAGCCCCATCATGACGCCTACCCGGTCGATGAGCTGACCGGCGTTGAGGTCCAGCGTTTTAGCGGCCAGCGTGACCGAAAACACCGTGTCCGGGTCCGGCTGCACCAGCAGAGCCTCGGTGGTTCCGCCGGAAACGTGAAAGGCAAGAAACCGCTGCTTTGTCAGAGACAGCTTTCCCGCCGAATACAAAGCGGCGGCAATATGGCCGTTTTGGTGGGAAAAAGAATACAGCGGCACCTTCCAGCTTTCCGAAAGCACCTTTGCCATGCTGACGCCCACAGTAAAACAGGGCATATACGAGCCCTGCACATCTCTCGGACGGGCGGAAACGCCCACTCCCTGCGGCGGTTCCGGAAGCTGACGCAGCACTTCTCCCAGCACCTGCGGGAGCTGCTGCACATGATGAAAAACCGCATCGCTCTGCCGCAGCCCGCAGGCGCCTTCCTTGACGGGAAGAAGCTGTTTGCGGGAGAGCATCTCTCCGGTGCCTTCGTCATACAAAGCCGCAGAAGTGGTGTAATTGCTGGTGTCGATTCCTAAAAAGCAGGACATTACCCCTCACTCCTCAGCGATTTTGCCACCGCACCCAGCACGCCGTTGACATAGGAACCATCGGCAGGCGTGGCATATTCTTTGGCGATCTCCACGGCTTCGTTGATGGAAACGCTGACGGGGACATCTTTTTCATAGAGCATCTCATACACGCAGATCCGCATAATGGTCAGCGCAACCTTGGAAATACGATTTTTCCGCCAGCCCCGCAAATGCTTTTCAATATGCCCGTCGATCTCCTCCATATGCTCGTTCACGCCCTTGGCCACCTGTGCGGCATAGGGGCCGATGGTCAGGTCTCGGGCGTCTTGGGCATCTTTCAGGAGAGTCTCGATGGATTCTTTTTGAAAGATCTGTTCAAACAGCAGGCAAAAAGCCTCGCACCGCTCCGCATGGCGGGGGTGGGATTTCCCTGTCTTGCTCATAGCACTTTTCCTTTCTGGTTTCGTCAGGATTCCATAGTCACTTTATGGAACACCTTTTTCCCTTTTTTGATCACCACATACCCCTGTGCAAAATCCTTTGCCGTCACTTCGGCTTTCAGGTCGGTGACTTTTTCTCCATTGACGGCGATCCCGCCCTGCTGGATGAGGCGTCTGGCTTCTGCTTTGGAAGGAGCCAGCTTTACGAAAAACAGCAGGTCGATCAGCCCGATAGCACCGCCCGGCATATCCTGCGGACGAATGGCGGTAGAGGGCATATTGTCGGTATCGGAGCCGCTGGCAAACAGGGCCTTTGCCCCTTCGAGCGCCTTGTCCGCTTCTTCCTGACCATGCACCAATTTGGTCAGCTCATAGGCCAGGATCTCTTTCGCTTTGTTCAGTTCGCTGCCGCTCCACTGCTGCATAGCCTCGATCTCCTCGATCGGAACGAAGGTCAGCATTTTCAGGCATTTGATCACATCGTTATCGTCCACGTTTCTCCAGTACTGGAAGAAATCAAAGGGTGAGGTCTTTTCCGGATCGAGCCACACTGCTCCTTTTTCCGTTTTGCCCATTTTTTTGCCTTCGGAATTGAGCAGCAGGTTGATGGTCATGGCGTGCGCGTCTTTTCCCAATTTCCGGCGGATCAGTTCCGTGCCGCCGAGCATATTGCTCCACTGGTCGTCCCCGCCGAACTGCAGATTGCAGCCGAACCGCTGGTACAGGGACATGAAATCGTAGCTTTGCATGATCATGTAGTTGAACTCTAAAAAGCTCAGTCCCCGCTCCATGCGCTGTTTGTAGCATTCCGCCGTCAGCATCCGGTTGACGCTGAAGCAGGCGCCCACTTCCCGCAGAAGCTCCACATAATTCAGCTTCAGAAGCCAGTCCGCATTATTGACCATCATCGCTTTGCCTTCCGAAAAATCCACAAAGCGGCTCATTTGTTTTTTGAAGCATTCGCAGTTATGTGCGATGGTTTCGGGGGTCATCATTTTCCGCATATCGGTTTTCCCGGTGGGGTCGCCGATCATCGCCGTTCCGCCGCCGATGAGGGCGATGGGTTTATTCCCCGCCATCTGCAGCCGCTTCATCAGGCTCAGCGCCATAAAATGCCCCACATGAAGACTGTCGGCGGTGGGGTCAAAGCCGATATAGAAAACCGCCTTCCCGGAATTGACCAATTCCCGGATCTCCTCTTCATTGGTCGTCTGAGCGATCAGACCTCTTCTTTGCAATTCTTCGTACACTCCCATGTTCTTTCTTCCTTTCTGAATATAGTATGCAGGAGATACGAAAAAACGCCCCCTGCCACAAACAGAGGGCGATCAAAAACCGCTGTACCACCTCAATTTACCGCAGCCTCGCAGCAGCGGCCTCACGGGTACTTATCATAAACATGATCATACCCCTGCATGATAACGGATGCCTTTCCCCGGACAGAGCTACTGATGCACTTCACCCTGTCGGCTCCGGGATGTATTTCAGACGGCTCCGGCAAACGTTTTCACCCGCCACGTTCTCTCTGCAGCCAATTTCCGTCCTACTTCTTCCCTTCAATGCCTTTCCAACAGTATATCCGTTTTTCCCACATTTGTCAACCCTTTTCTGGCCAGCGGCAGCGGCGGCGCTGCACCCCGTAGCCGGGGGAGTGCCCCCGGCCCCCCTTCCGGGACTTGAGCCTGAAGAAAACGCCAAAAGTCTTGCAAAGGAAAGCAAAGTTTCGCTCCAGCCTTTTCAAAGGCTGGCAGAGTCCAGAGACGGAGTCTCTGGTCGCACTCCGCAGAGTGCGAAACCCCC
>CACYCG010000206.1 GCA_902772855.1 uncultured Ruminococcus sp. | reverse complement strand
GACGGCTTCTGCCCGAGAAGAACCGCCTGCCCTTTATACGGAGAAGCTGCCCTTCAGAAAAACGAAAACCACAAGAACAACCTCAAAGCAGCGTGACGCTGCACCCATATCCGGGGGATTCTCCCCCGGACCCCCTTCCGGGGATTGCACCTAAAGAAGACGCCAAAAGTCTTGCAAACCAGCGGCGGCGCCAGCGTGACGCGCCCAGCGGAAGTGCCCTTGGGGTACTGGACCCGGGATTTTCAGGCGTTCTTCTTCTGACAGCCTTCTGCAAATAATCCCAGAATGATTTACACTAACTTGCAGCGATCGAAAAAATTGATTTTCGAGTAAAAACCATTTTGAAATATCTATTGACAAACAATGGATTTAATGATTTTTTAATAATTCCTCTGTTATAATACAACCACAGCAAAATGAGGAGGAATCAATATGTATTTCGGAATCTTAAAGCGGGACCTGAAAAGAAAGAAAACCATGAATACGATCCTTCTGATATTCATGATTTTATCTGTCATGTTTGTATCGTCAAGCGTCAATACGATGATGTCGGTCATGTCTGCGACAGACAAGTTTCTTGATTTATCAGGAGCAAATGATTACTTTGCGGCAACGCTTGGGGAAAAAGCTGGTGAGGCCGCACTGGAAAAGCTGGACTCTCTCGACTGCGTTCGTTCCATCAAAAGTGAAAGAGCATTTTATCTCACCGAAAATTCCATCCGGTATAACGGCCAATTAGCAGAAATATCCTCCAACGGTGTTCTGAACAGTGTTGACGATATCAGCATCCGGATCTTCGACACAGATAAAAACGAGCTTGCTCAGGTCAATGACGGCGAGATTTATGCAAAAAACAGCTTCCTCGAAAAGAACCATATCCCGATTGGGGCGGACATAGAGATCACCGCTGGCGGTCATACCGGAACATTTAAGGTTAAGGGAACGGTGCTGGACGTTCTGTTCGGTTCGGAAATGATGGGCACGCCGCGGTTTATTATCAGCCGGAATGAATTTGACAAATTTGTTCAAAGCTCCACAGACGAAAAATATGATATGAGCAAGGCTGTTATCCTGAATATTGCGGCAACGGATGTCGGCAAGGTGGAAAATGTCGTCAACGGGATCGATGGAATAGCCTTTACCGGAACAAGAAATGTGATCAAAACAACGTACATCATGGATATGATAACAGCCGGTGTATTCCTGATCGTCAGTATCTGTCTTATCATTATTTCGCTGGTTCTGCTGAAGTTTACGATCGGATTCACCATCAGCGAGGAATACCGTGAGATAGGCGTTATGAAAGCGATCGGCATTAAAAACCGGAAGATCCAGACGCTATACATGGTCAAATATCTGGCGATGGCTTTTTTCGCCGCAGTGATCGGTTTTTGGGCGGGGATCCCCTTCGGAGATATGATGAAAGCTCAGTCTGCGAAAAACTTCGTAGCAGGTGAAGAAAACGGCATCCTCGTCAACCTGATATGCTCTGCGGCTGTTGTGCTGATTATTGCGGCCTTCTGCCGCCTGAGCACCGAAAAGGTGAAAAAGTTCACGCCGGTCGATGCTATCCGCAGCGGTGAAAGCGGAAAACGCTACAAGAAAAAAGGACTGCTGAGTCTTTCAAAAAGTCATACCAGACCGGTGCTTTTTATTGCGGTCAATGATATTCTCAGCGGGTTCCGGCATTTTGCGGTCATGACCGTGACGTTTATCGTCGGCATCCTGATGATAACCATTATTATCAATACCATTTCAACCGTGCAAAGCCCGAAGCTTCTGGCGTGGTTTTCCATGGCGGATTGTGACGTTGCTCTGGAGGATAAGGAATGCACAGAAAAATATAACCGTCCTGACGGGCAGAAGCTCAGAGCGCAGTATCTGGAAGACATGGAAAAGACGCTTGCAGAAAACAATATTCCCGCCGAATGCTTCGGAGAAGCGCTTTTCAAGCTATCCGTACAGAAAGGCGACCAAAAAATGATGTCGCTGGCCTTTATCGGTTCTGGGACCACCACGGACCAATATGCCTATATTGACGGAACACCCCCTGAAAACATCGATGAGATCGCCATCAGCTATATTACGGCTGAAAAGCTGAACGTATCGATCGGCGATACCGTCACCGTCAAAACGGGCGGTGAACAGGAGGAGTTTATGGTAACGGCCTTATTCCAGAGCATGAACAATATGGGAGAGGGCATTCGCTTCAGCGAAAAGCTCCCGATGGATTTTTCCAAGGCCCTCGGCTATTTCAGCTATCAGATAAAGTTCAGAGATAATCCCTCCCAGTCGGAATGGAATGAACGATACGAAACCATAAAAGAACTGTATCCCGATTACCATCTTCGTACCGCAAGTGAATATCTGGACTATTCCATCAGCGGGGTGGCGGGTGCTATGGCGGATACCAAAACCTTTATCATCCTTATGGTCATGATCATCAATATTCTCGTGGTGGTCCTGATGGAAAAATCTTTCCTTACCAAAGAACGGGGAGAGATCGCACTGATGAAAGCGATCGGCTTCAAAAATTATTCACTGATCGCATGGCAGACGCTCAGGATAGCCCTGCTGATGGCGGCGGCTGCGGTGATTGCCGTCCTGCTGACGGAGCCTTTGAGTCAGTTAGCGGTAGGCGGAATTTTCAGGATCATGGGCGCAAAATACATTGTCTTTGACGCCAATATCCTTGACGCCTATATCCTGTATCCCCTTTTGGTATTTGCGGTCACGGTGTTTGCATCCATGATAAGCGCATCAGGGATCAGAAGCATTTCTTCTCAGGAAGTAAATAATATAGAGTGAGGTAATGGATATGAAAAAAATATTGGAAGTAACCGACCTTTGCAAGACCTATGTGCTGAACAAAAGACAGAATAACGTGCTGCGCAACGTCAGTTTTTCTGTCAATGAGGGCGAGATGGTGGCCATTATGGGTCCCTCCGGTTCCGGAAAATCCACCCTTCTCTATACGGTTTCCGGCATGGACAGGATGACAGCCGGTGAAGTCAGATTCGGCGGCAGGGATATTTCCAAGCTGACACCGAACGAACTTGCTGAGGTTCGTCTGGATGAAATGGGTTTTATTTTCCAGCAGATGTATATGCTCAAAAATCTTTCGGTGATGGACAATATCCTGCTGCCGGCCCGTCAGTCTAAGAACAATCCGATGACGTCAAAGGAAAAGCTTGAATATGCCCGTGAGCTGATGCACAAGATGGGCATTATCGAAATCGCTGACAACGATATCAACGAGGTGTCGGGCGGTCAGCTGCAAAGAGCCTGCATCTGCCGCAGCATGATCAACAAGCCGAAAGTGATATTTGCGGATGAGCCTACCGGTGCGCTTAACCGTTCAAGCTCCGATGAGGTTATGGACGAGCTTTGCAAGATAAACGGAGAAGGAACCACGATCATGCTGGTTACTCATGACGCAAAGGTCGCCGCCCGCTGCACAAGAGTCTTCTATATTGTTGACGGCCATATCCAGGGAGAGTATAATAATTCTGAAAGCGATAGGCACAGACGTGAGCGCGGCCTGAACAACTGGCTCCTTGAAATGGGCTGGTAAGTACCGTCTGGAATGCGGAAAGCGGACAGCGGAAAGATTTCTCCTTGCTTTGCTCCTCAGAATGACCATGCCGCTTTCTTCATGGCGTTTACTATGAACAGGCCCGACTCCATACGGATAAAGAAAAGGGAGAGCAATATGACGGATATTATTATCGTTGAGGATCAGAAAGAAATGGCCGGTCTTCTGTGTGATTTTCTCCAGGCAGAAGGATACAGCACCGCACAGGTCACAAGCGGAGAAGAGGCGCTGCATTTATTTGAAAAAGAGGGCGCAAGACTTGTGATACTGGACGTCATGCTCCCCGGAACAGACGGCTTCGGAGTATGCAAAAAAATCCGTGAAAGCGCCAATACTCCCATCCTCATTGTCAGCGCCAAAAACGAAAAGCAGGACAAGCTCAACGGGCTGATCCTCGGAGCGGATGATTACATAGAGAAGCCCTATGATATTGATATTCTCCTTGCCAAAATAAAGGGCATATTTGCAAGAAGATACCATTCCGAAACCCTCTCCGATGGATTTCTGAAGCTGGACAAAAGCAAACGAACGGTATACAAGGGGGAAGCGCTTATTGACCTGAATCAAAAGGAATTCGACCTGCTGTGCCTGCTGATGGAAAACAGCGGCAAAACGATGGGAAAGGAATTGCTGTTCAATACCATATGGGGGTTTGACAGTTTTTCCGAACCGCAGACGCTGACGGTGCATATCAAATGGCTGCGTCAGAAAATCGAAGATGATCCTAAAAAGCCTGTTCATATAGTGACTGTATGGGGTGTGGGCTATCGTTACGAGGTATAAGGTATGAAGGGGTATATCAGAACTTTGATGGCGGTCTTGGCGGCCCTTGCGGTTCTTCTGGCAGGCTCCACAATTTTTCTGAATATGACGGATGAGGGTGACAGCGGTCGCCCTTATCGTGTTGAGGCGAAAAGAATAGCAGAGAAAATAGAAAAAGACGAAAGCTACTCTCTGCAGGAGT
>CACYCG010000205.1 GCA_902772855.1 uncultured Ruminococcus sp. | reverse complement strand
GGGGAGTGCCCCCAGGCCCCCCCTTCCGGGGCTTACAGTCAACGGAAACGCTAAAACTCTTGCAAACCAGCGGCAGCGTTTCCCGAGGAGAGGAAGCTGCCCTTTATACGCAGAAGCTGCCCTCCAGAAAAACGAAAATCAGAAGGAGAACCCGAAACACCGACCATAAAACCATCGGAGCATTCTCTCCCTTTTCAACAAAGTAAAAACAGAAGAACAGCCTGAAACACCGACAGTATTCAGTTTTCAGTCTTCCATTAGCCGCCGCAGGCGCCCGGAGAAAGCGCCCTTGGAGTGCGGCGCAAATAAGCCGGCAGACGCCCTTCTCTGAAAGGGGGCATCTGCCGGCTTTTGCTTTGAAAAACGGAGTATGATTTCGGGGCAAACGGAAAAAGTCAGTCGAATTGCAGGGAGCGGAACGCCAGCAGGAAGGCGGCCGTTTCAAAGACCACGCTGAACTGTCCCAGCGAGGCGGTGGTGACATGGACTTTCGATTGTCCGAAGAGGGAGGCGATCGCATCGGTAATGGTGCCGTCCCCGGCCAGCAGAGAAGCGGCGCTCAGGGACAGGAACACGAGGCCCAGACCGCCGAAGACAAGGGCTGTGATCAGAAGAGGTTTATTTTTGATCATGGGAGAACCTCCTTTGGGGGCTTGGGAATCAGTAAAGAATAGCGCCGTAAGCACTGCACAGGCGCATCAGCTCAGAGCGGTCGATGTCGCAGCCGGAATCCACTAAAAGCCGTCCGCTGAAATACCGCAGCGCTGCTTCGAGGGTGTTGGCATCGTCTGCCGTCACCGTCAGAGGCAGGCGGGTCATGGTGCTGTTTTCGGCTAAAATCGCCGCATCATCGCTGGAGCGAAGGGAAATGACGATGGTGTTGATGTTGTCGTCGTCGCAGTCGATCAGGGCATCGGAGAGGCTGTAGGAACAGGGGAGGGGGTCGGACAGGACTAAATCCTCCGGCAGAAAAAAGGCTTCGCATTCCACGGCGGCTCCGTAGCTGTCGATCTCTGCCGGACGAGGGGGAGACGGGGGAAACCGCTCCGGCATCAGGGCGCCGAAAGCGGGGAGAGTGGCACTCAGCAGGATCCCGGCGCCCGCCGAAACCGCTGCGGGAAAATCCTGCTCGGAAGAAAGAACGCAAAGCGGAATGTCGGCATGGGGAAACAAGCGGCGGATGATCTCCCCGGCACAGCCCTCGGGAGCGGCAACGCCAAAGGCGGCGGCCCCCAGCGACTGCAGGGTGAGAAGAGCGGCGAGGGCGTCGGTGCCGCTTTCGGAGGTGCCGTCCTCATCGGTCTGCAGGAACAGGATCAGGGGAAGCCGAGCGGTTTTAGCGGCCAGCACCGCCGATCGCATCACCCACAGCCGGTCCCGCTCGGCGCAAATGGCTCCGTCGGCACCGGCGCTTTTGGCGGCGGTGTATTTTTCCAGCAGGTCCATGTACACCTCTTCAAAGGCGCCGCAGCTAAAGGCCGTCTGCGGTTCCGGAGAAATGACCGGAAACAGGGGCGCTCCTGCCGGGAGGAGCGTTTCGGCGGTTTCGATCTGCTCCCGCAGCAGGCGGGAAAGCTCCTCTTCCCGGGAGGTATCGGATAGATTGGTTTCGGTCAGGAAGGAGGTCGGGAGGGGATAGATCCCCGCACCGGCCTGCCGGCAGGAAAGCAGAAAGTCCTGCGGGGAGGCTGTTTCTTCCTCCGGGGGGTTGACGCCAAAATATAATCGGTCGGGGCCAAGGTCCATGAAAGTCCTCCTTGTCTGCGCTTCTGAATGGCGGCGGAAAACGGGTGGAATCGGGCGGCGCGCTCACATGGATTCGGGTGCGTCGATTTTGAGCATGGTGAGAATATTGGCAATTACCTGCCGTGCGGCAAGGCAAAGGGACAGGCGTGCCTGCATGAGCGCCTCCTCTTCCGATTGTACCCGGCAGGCGTTGTAGAACTTGTGGAAAAGGGTGGCGGTTTCGTACACATAGCGGGTCACTTCGGAGGGGTCGTATTCTTTGGCGGCCGCTTCGATCACCTGCGGGCAGGCGGCGAGCTGAAGAATGAGCTCCTTTTCTTCGGGAGCGTTCAGAAGGGAAAGCTCCTCTTCCGTGCAGTGCCGGGAGGCAATTCCCTGCTCGGAAAGGTTTTTCAGGATATTGCAGATCCGGGCGTGGGCGTACTGTACATAATAGACCGGATTCTGGGAGGATTTCTCCACCGCTAAATCCAGGTCGAAATCACAATGGGTATTGGCTTCCCGCAGGTTGAAGAAAAAGCGGGCGGCGTCGATGGGGATCTCATCTAACAGCGTAACCAGCGTGATGGCTTTTCCGCTGCGCTTGGATACTTTGTAGGGTTCCCCGTCTTTGATGAGGCGCACCATCTGCATGAGGACCACGTCCAGCCGGGAGGCGTCCACGCCCAAAGCGGTCAGGGCGGCCTTCAGGCGGGGAACGTAGCCGTGATGGTCGGCGCCTAAGATATCAATGGCCTTGTCGAAGCCTCTGGTGACCAGTTTGTCGTAATGATAGGCGATATCCGGCACGACATAGGTGGGCAGGCCGTTGGAGCGGACCAGCACAAAATCTTTTTCAGCGCCGAAAGCGGATGCCCGGAACCAGATGGCGCCTTCCTGCTCGTAGGTGTGGCCTTTTTCGGTGAGCAGGTCCACGATATGCTGCACGGCGCCGCTTTGGTGAAGGGTGCTTTCCTTGAACCAGTGGTCGTAGCGGATGCGGTATTTCAGCAGATCCCGCTCCAGCCCGGCGATGTTTTTGGGAAGGGCATAGTCCACCAGCGCCTTCCGGCGTTCGCTGCTGTCCGCTTCCACATAGCGGTCGCCGAAGGTTTCGGCAAATCCTTTGGCGTGGTCGATGATATCCTGCCCGTGGTAGGCATCTTCGGGCAGTTCATAGCCCTCCCGGAAAAGCTGCAGATAGCGGATCTCCAGAGAGGTGGCGAATTTTTCGATCTGGTTGCCGGCGTCGTTGATGTAAAACTCCCGCTCGACTTCGCAGCCGGCGGCCTGCAGGACGGAGGAAAGGGAATCTCCGATGGCGCCGCCTCTGGCGTTGCCGATATGCATGGGGCCGGTGGGGTTGGCGGAAACGAATTCCACTAAGATCCGCTGCCCTTTGCCGACATCGGAGCGGCCGAAGGCCTCACCGGCCTGCTCGATTTCCCGGATGACCTGTGCATAGAAAGAGGGGGCATAGAAAAAATTGATAAAACCGGGCCCGGCGATCTCAAAGCGGTCAAAACAGGTGGAGGAAAGCTCCATCCCGGAAGTGATGATCTCGGCGATCTTGCGGGGCGCAAGGCGGAAGGCCCGTGCGGATACCATCGCCGCATTGGTGGCTAAATCGCCGTGGGTGCGGTCGGCGGGTACTTCGATGGCAAAAGCGGGGATCTCCGCTTCGGGGAGTTTTCCCTCTTCGATGGCCCGGCGGATGCTGCCGGTGATCAGGTCTTTAAGCGTTTTCTGTGCGGTTGCTGCCGTTGACATTTCCTTCGGCCTCCTTGATTTGTAAGATCAGTTCATTGGAACTGGCAAGCTGGGATTCGATGTCGATAGAATAGCTGACTTTCAGCTCTCCGCCCCGGTCGGTCAGGGTGGAGGTGACGCTGTGGGTGTACACCCCGAGCATCATCGAGCCGTAAGGGGTGAAATATTCGCATTTGTGGCGTTTCCCGGCTTCTAACACTAAATGATGGTTTTCGGCGCCGCCTTTCATGACGGTGACGACCTGTTCCGGGGAGATCTTCACCGTGGTGCGAAAATGCCCGTCCGGATGCTCGGGGTCATATTCCTTATAGGTGATATACCGGCTGCCGTTTCGCAGGACGTAGGAGGCGGAGGTTTCCAGTTCGATTTTTTCCGATTCCCCGCCCACTGTCTGCGTGCCGCAGACGGATAAAAGATAGTTTTCCTCCATGAGGGAGCCATTCCTTTCTTTGAATTCAGTGGGAAGCATACAGAGCGTTTTTTCCGGCAGGCGTTACTGCACGGCGACCTGTTCGATATTGATGTGGCTGACTTCGCCTTCCACGCTGCGGCCTAAAAAGATCTCGGCCGTTTTCCGGAAGCTGTCCACGGTGTCGCTGACATAATAGGAGCAGCTTCCGATGGTGCCGCTTTGGTTGAGCAGGCCGTGCTTTTTCAGAAGGCTGGCCGCAAACAGGGCCGTTTCGCTGCCGGAATCTATGAGCTGTACCCGGTCGCCTAAATAGGCGGAGATGGCCTCGGCGATGATGGGAAAATGCGTGCAGCCTAAGATCAGGGTGTCAATGCCGGCTTCTTTCAGGGGGGCTAAGTAGCGCTGCACCACCAGCTGCACGATAGCGTCATCCGCCCGGATAAAGCCGTTTTCCACCAGCGAAACGAACAGCGGGCAATCCTGCTGGAAAACCGTCAGCCGGTCGTCCATGGACAGAATGGCTTTTTTGTAAGAGCCGCTGCTGACGGTGGCGGAGGTGCCGATAATGCCGATCTTCCCGTTATGCGTGGACAGGCGGGCGGCTTCGGCGGTGGGCTTGACCACGCCGGTGAAGGGGACCGGAAGGGTCTCGGACAGCTCGGTGGCCACGGAACTCACCGTGCCGCAGGCGGCGATGATGAGCTTTACCCCCTTCGACAGCAGAAACTCCGCATCCTGCCGGGCATAGCGGCGGATGGTTTTGCTGCTGCGGTTGCCGTAGGGAACACGGGCGGTATCCCCGAAATAGACAATATTTTCACCGGGCAGGACCTTGGTCAGTTCCTTGACGGCGGTCAGGCCGCCCAGCCCGGAATCAAAAACGCCGATGGCTTGCTCAGACATGGGAATCCGCCCTCTCAAAGGAAAGTTCAAGGAGTTCTTCGATCAGCCGGCTCCCCTCGTGACCGCAGGCGGCCATCAGCTTCGGGTACATACTGATGGAAGTAAAGCCGGGAAGGGTGTTGATTTCATTGAGCAGGACCTCTCCGGCGGGGGTGACGAAAAAGTCGACCCGGGACAGGCCGCTGCAGTCCAGGGCGGCATAAGCTTTCAGGGCGATGGTGCGCACCTGCTCCCTCAGCTCCTCGCTGATATGGGCGGGGATGAAGAGCTGGGAAGAGGCGCTGTGGTATTTGGCTTCGTAATCATAGAATTCCGCTGCCGGGGCGATCTCTCCGGGAATGGAAGCAAAGGGGCGCTCGTTTCCGAGAACCGCGCATTCCACTTCCTGCCCGATAATGCATTCTTCCACTAAGATCCGGCGGTCTTCTTTGGCCGCTGCCAAGATGGCTGTTTTCAAAGAGGCCCGGTCGGCGGCCTTGCTGACCCCAACGGAGGAGCCGGCGTTTGCGGGCTTGACAAAGACAGGATAGCCTTTCAATTCTCGTTCCACCTGATCAAGACAGGCTTCCGGGTCGCTCCGGAAGGCGTAGGAGGAAAAGTAGGTGAAGGCGGCCTGGCGAATGCCTGCCTGCTCTAACAGGCAGTTGGTGACGATTTTATCCATGCAGCAGGCAGAGCCTAAGACCCCGCAGCCTACATAGGGGAGGCCTGCCAGCTCCAGCAATCCCTGAACCGTGCCGTCTTCCCCGTTTTTGCCGTGAAGGACCGGGAACACCCCGTCTATCTGTTCCACACGGGCTTTTCCGTCTTCCATCACGACCAGCCCGCCGACAGAAGGGTCGGGGGAAATGAAAGCGGTCAGGTTGTGAGGGTCCTGCTCCCAGCTTCCGTTTTTGATCGCTTCCGTCGGGCCGGAAAACAGAAACCATTTTCCGGTTTTCGTGATGCCGATGGGGAAAACCTCATAGCTCTCGGCAGGGATCTGACGAATGACATAGGCCGCTGAGACCCCGGAGACCTCATGCTCGGAGGATTTTCCGCCGAACAGAACGGCAATACGCTTTTTCTGCACTTGTACCACACTCCATATCAACAAGTTCCGGTCTTACCCGTTGTTATACATTATATTGCTACAATTCCATATCATATCATAATTTACCCCTTCATGCAATTCTATTTTTCGATTTCGTCCTCTGCTCTATTGAGAACTTCCCTGACCATTTTAATTTCTTTTGTGCAAATTGCTATTTTTTTAATTTTTTTTTAGATATATTAGAAAAAGGCTTGATTTTTCTTTTTATAAATGGTATTATCATTTAGGATTTGTAACAAGTTTGAAATCATTTGTCATTTCTTGATGTAAAAATGTAATCCGCAATCGAAAGATTGTAAATACTTTTCCTTCCTGCTGAAAGCAGGGGGAACAATCATGAAGGGAGTTCAGAACATCATGGGAAAAGCAGTGAAAAAGATTCTGGCTGTGGCCATGTCTCTGAGTATTGCTACTTCCACTATGCTTGCAGCTGCCACCAATGTTGCACACGCAGAAACCAGCACCGGTGTAGGCCTGGCGGCCCACGCCCTGAGAGCCTACCGGGAGGGCTGGAGCTATGTATGGGGCGCCGCCTCCTACGGCGCAGTGGACTGCTCCGGACTGATCGCATCGTATAACGGTGTCGGCGGCGTGCGGACCGATATGCTGGCGTCTTCCAGCGAATGGGGCTATGTCAGCAACGGCGTTCCCCGCATTCACGGCCTGGGCCTGCATCATCCGGGCCATATCGGCGTGTACATCGGCTCCGGCATGGCGGTTGACGCCAGAAGCCCCTATTACGGAGTGGTGTACCACAACGTGTACAGCGCCAACTGGGTGGAATGGTTCAAGGTGGCCGGCGTTTCCTATCCGTACAGCGGATGGGTGCTGCTCGACGGAGAATCGTTCTATTATGAAGAGGGTCAGTACGTTGTCAGTACGTCCCGCACCATCGACGGCATTACCTACACCTTTGACAGTGCCGGCGTTTCGGATATTGCGCCGCCGTCATCGGCATATCAGGCGACGGATTATTCCACTTCTGTCGTGCCTCATGCCGACCCGGTGCCCGAGCCGGAACCTGAGCCGGAACCTGAGCCAGAGCCGGAACCCGAGCCGATCCCGGAGCCGGAACCCGAGCCGATCCCGGAGCCGGAGCCCGAACCCGAGCCGGAACCCGAACCCGAGCCTGAACCGGAACCCGAGCCGGAGCCCGAACCCGAGCCCGAGCCCGAGCCGGAACCCGAGCCGGTGATTGTGGCTTCCTACGGCGATGAAGACGGCAGCCGGGGCAACAACGTCAAGATCATTCAGAACAAACTGTATGCGATGGGCTATCTGTCCCAGAAAGCGACCGGTTATTTTGATGAAGACACCGTGAATGCGGTGATGGTGTTCCAGAACAATAACGATCTGGACGTGACCGGCCTGGTAGATGAAGCTACATACAACGCCCTGAAATCCGATGAAGCGGTCTGCGCTTTTACGGAATTGTCCATCGGCGATTATGACGACGGATTTACCACCCCGGTGGCCAATCTGCAGAATAAATTAGCGGACCTGAAATATTACTTTGGCGAAGTGACCGGCTTTTATGGCGAACAGACGGCCGAAGCGGTGAAGCTGTATCAGAAAGTCAACGAGCTGGAAGAGACCGGCGTGGCGGATGCGGCCCTGCAGGCGATGCTGTTTAGCGCAGAAGCAAAAGAAAACCCCGATGCCGGCTGTGTGGTTTACGGCCAGACCGGCGACGAAGTGCAGAAAATGCGGCAGCGGCTGATCGAACTGCGGTATCTCTCCGCAGCGCAGGGCGACACCTTTGACGACGTGACGCTGCAGGCGGTGAACCTCTTCCAGAAGACCGCCGGGTTGGAGGAATCCAGCCGCATGACGGAAGAAGACCTTGCGGCCCTGTATGCGAACGATGCGCCGAAGGCTCCGGATTACGGAGTGCTGCGTTTCGGCTTCAAGGGCGATGACGTCAGACAGCTCCAGACCGACCTGGCGATGCTGAAGTTCTTCGACAGCAAGATCACCGGCACCTTTACGCAGGAGCTGGTGGAAGCCGTCAGAGCGTTCCAGAAAGCCAACGGCCTGAAGGAAACCGGCGTGGCCGATGAAGATACATTGGCGCTGATCGCTGCGAAAGCCAAGCGGGAAAGCACCAAGGCCAGCGACCAGCTCGTTCTTCGCACGGCGGTGATCTCCGATGAAGCCCTTGCCGGTATCACTTCTTCCAAGGACACCGGGAAAACGCCCGCAGAAGTGATCGTTTCCTCCCGCACCCCCGGCAGCCTGGTCAAAACCGGCGTACTGATCGGAGCCGTGGTGATCTTCAGCATTTTCCTGCTGATCGTGTTCATCGGTTCCCTGAAGAGAAAGCGCCGCCAGCGTGCCAAGGAAGTGGATATTTCCAGATATTACAAAAAGCGTGTCTTCTGACAAACGCTTCTACAGCCCCCCGGATGCAGCCGTGTCCGGGGGGCTTTTTGCATACCAGAGCCGGGGGAACCCCCAAACCTGCCGCGCCGTCAGCGCTGCCCGGTGAAGCCGGCAGATGATTTTCTGCATAGAATGCCCTGACCGAGAAGAACCGCCTGCCCGCTGTCAGACGACCTGCCCTTCAGAAAAGCAAAAACAGAAGAACAACCTTCAACACGGGATAATTATTCACTATTCATTGAGCCGATGCGCTGGGCGGAAGCGGCCAACGGAAGTCCCGTGGGATGTCCCTGGGGTACAGGCGGCGTTACCGGGGGCAGGTCAAATCATAACGTTCTCTATGATAGACCAGTGTAAGAAATGACCTGCACGGCGTACACCCTTCCGGAAAAAGCCCCCCGGGTGCAAACAGAATCCGACAAAGGGCGGTGGTATACTGTGAAGGAAAGCCTTTGAAGGGAAGGGCTGGGTGGAAAAAAAGCAAAAATGTCGGAAAAAAGGCGAAACCGGACAGGATGACAGCGGGACGGAGAAAATAATTTTAACATTTTTCATAAAAAGTCGCTGAAAAAGACTTGAAATTTATCCAAAATTAAGGTATCATAGTAAGTAATAATACAGTAATTGGTAAAAAAGGAGTTGTTGTATATGCAGCTTACAAATGGCGAAAACACCCAGCGCTCGGACTATGATCTGTTCCACAGCGGCGAACATTATCATGCGTACCGTTTCATGGGCTCTCATAAGGCTAATATGCTCGGCAAGGACGGTGTGATGTTCCGCACCTGGGCGCCCAATGCCCGTTCCGTTTCCGTTGTGGGCGATTTCAACGGATGGGACCGCAATTGCCACCGCATGATCCGCAGCTCGGACGGCGGTGTCTGGGAATGCTTTATTGCCGATATCGTGGCCCCGTATGCTGTGTATAAATACAGCATTGAAACCTATGACGGTTCCTGCGTGATGAAATCAGACCCCTACGCCTACCATTTCGAGACCCGCCCGAACAATGCGTCCGTGTACCTCGATCTGGATGGGTTTGAATGGCACGATGAGGAATGGAAAAAATACAAGCACGAGCATGAATCCTACAGCAATCCGATGAATATCTATGAGATTCATGCCGGGTCGTGGAGAAAATATCAGGACGGCAACCATTTCTCTTACAGCAAATTGGCGGATGAGCTGATTCCCTATGTGAAGGAAATGGGCTATACCCATATTGAACTGATGCCGCTGACGGAATATCCCTTTGATGCCTCCTGGGGCTATCAGGTGACCGGGTATTATGCCGTTACCTCCCGCTATGGCAGCCCGTTTGATTTCATGGATTTTGTCGATAAGTGCCATCAGGCGGGGATCTATGTCATTCTCGACTGGGTCCCGGCGCATTTCCCCCGGGATGCCTTCGGTTTAGCCCGGTATGACGGGACTCCCTGCTATGAATATGCCGACCCCCGCAAGGGTGAGCATAAGGACTGGGGCACGATGGTGTTCGATTTCGGCCGCAACGAAGTCATCAGCTTCCTGATCTCCAGCGCCATCTTCTGGATGGATTATTACCACATCGACGGAATCCGGGTGGATGCCGTGGCTTCCATGCTCTATCTGGATTACAGCCGCCGGGACGGCGAATGGATGCCGAACAAATTCGGCGGAAAAGAAAACCTTGAGGCGGAAGCCTTCCTGCAGAAGCTGAACGTGGCCGCGTTCCGCTACTATCCCGATGCCCTGATGATCGCAGAAGAATCCACCGCATGGAAGAACGTGTCCCGCCCCACCTACCTGGGCGGTCTGGGCTTCAATTACAAATGGAATATGGGCTGGATGAACGATATGCTCCATTACATATCCCTCGATCCCCTTTATCGTCCGTTCAACCACGACAACCTCACCTTCTCGTTCCTCTATGCTTTTTCGGAGAACTTTATCCTGCCCATTTCGCATGATGAGGTGGTGTACGGCAAGGCTTCTCTCATCAATAAAATGCCCGGCTCCTATGAACAGAAATTCGCCGGCGACAGGACCTTTGTGGCTTATATGATGGCGCACCCCGGCAAGAAGCTCACTTTCATGGGAACGGAGTTCGGCCAGTTCAAGGAGTGGGATTATTCCACCGAGCTGGATTGGCTGCTGCTGCAGTACCCGGCGCATAACGAACTGAAGAACTTCTTCCAGAAGGTCAACCATTTCTATATTGAAAACTCGCCCTTCTGGGAAATTGATTATTCCTGGGACGGCTTTTCGTGGATTTCGCATGACGACTACACCCAGAGCGTCATCAGCTTCCGCCGGATGGATAAGAAGGGCAACGAGATCATCGTGGTGTGCAACTTCCAGCCCATGCTGCGGGAGAATTACCGCATCGGCGTTCCCTTTGCGGGGACCTATTCCGAAGTGTTCAACACCGACGCCTCCGAATTCGGCGGCTCGGGCATTTCCAACGGAACAGCCATTGTGACCGATGACCTGCCCATGCACGGCATGGAGCAGTCCATTGAGCTGACCCTTCCCCCGATGTCGGTGATGTACTTCAAATGCGTGCGTAAAAAGCCGAAGAGAAAGCCGAAGGCCCTCACGGAAGGCGCAGCCAAGCCCCGCGCCCGGAAAAAGACGGCTGCCGCCGAAGCCGGAAGCGAAGCGGCTCCCGCCAAAAAAACCACCCGCTCCCGCGCGAAAAAGACCGCTGAAGAAACGGTCTGAGCGGCCCCTTTTCAGAAGGATCCCTTCCCACTTTAGAATAGATTCAAGAAATAAGGAGGAATATTCGATGTATCCAAAACAAGAAGTAGTCGCAATGCTGCTGGCCGGCGGTCAGGGCAGCAGACTGGGCGTTTTGACACAAAAACTGGCAAAACCCGCAGTTCCCTTCGGAGGCAAGTACCGCATCATTGATTTCCCGCTTTCCAACTGTGTCAATTCCGGCATTGAAGCGGTGGGCGTGCTCACCCAGTATCAGCCGCTGGTACTCAACGAGTATATCGGCAGCGGTCAGCCGTGGGATCTGGACAGCATGAACAGCGGCGTGCGGGTGCTTTCCCCCTATCAGCAGGTCAAAGGCGCCGACTGGTATTCCGGCACCGCCAACGCTATCTATCAGAACATCACCTACATTGACCGCTATAATCCGGATTATGTGGTCATTCTCTCCGGCGACCATATCTACAAAATGGATTATTCCAAGATGATCGCAGAGCATAAGGCGCACGGGGCCGACTGCACCATCGCCGTCATCGACGTTCCGCTGGCAGAGGCGTCCCGCTTCGGCATTATGAACACCAACCCGGACGGCTCCATTTACGAATTTGAAGAAAAACCCGCCAAACCCAAGAGCACCAACGCCTCGATGGGCATCTATGTGTTCAGTTGGGACAAGCTGCGCCGCTACCTGATCGAAGATGAGGAAACCGAAGGGTCTTCTCACGATTTCGGCAAGGACGTTCTTCCGAAAATGCTGGCGGACGGACAGAAGATGTATGCCTACCAGTTCCAGGGCTACTGGAAAGACGTGGGAACCATCGACAGCCTGTGGGAGTCCAATATGGACCTGCTCGATCCCAACGTACCGCTCGATCTGAACGATGAAAGCTGGAAGATCTACTCCAAGAACCCGGTGGTCCCGCCGCAGTATATTTCCGAAACGGCTACCGTGCAGAACTCCCTGATCGCAGACGGCTGCAGCATCAGCGGTTCGGTGGATTTCTCCGTGCTGTTCTCGAATGTCGTGGTCAAGCCCGGCGCTGTGGTGCAGGATTCCATCATCATGCCCGGTTCCGTGATCGAAGAGGGAGCGGTGGTGCAGTATGCCATCGTATCCGAAAACACCGTCATCGGCCGCAACGCCGTGGTGGGCGCCCGTCCGGAAACCATTGAGGATAAGGACCAGTGGGGCATCGCCGTGATCGGGGATAATATTAAAGTCGGCGCCGGGGCGAAAGTCGCTCCGAAAGCCATGATTTCCAAAGATGTAGAGGGGGTTGAGTGATCATGCGTGGAAATAATGTAATGGGAATTATCTTCTCCAATCTGCATGAGGATCTGATCAGCGAACTGACGGAAAAGAGAATTATGGGCGCTGTGCCCTTCGGCGGCAAATATCGCCTGATCGACTTTCCGCTTTCCAATATGGTCAATTCCGGCGTGAATAAGGTCGGCGTGCTGGTCCGCAGCAATTATCAGTCCATTGTGGACCATCTCGGAACCGGTAAAGCCTGGGATCTGTCCAGAAAACGGGACGGACTTTTCCTGCTGCCGCCGTTCAACAACACGTCCGAATATGCCAACCGCCTGACCACGCTGAACAGCATTCTGCCCTTCCTGAAAAACTCCACCGAGGAATATGTCATCCTGTCCGACTGCGACACGGTGGCGAATATTGACTATCAGGATATTTACACCAGGCACCTGCAGACCAACGCGGACATCACCCTGGTTTATAAGAGAGACCAGCTTCCCGCCAAACTGCATGACCCGATGGTGCTGTCATTTGACGCCAGAGGCAAGGTCATTGACGTGCTGGTCAACAGCAATATCTCCGGTTCCTGCAGCTTCTACATGAACATCATGCTCATCAAGAGAGAACTGCTGATCGAACTGGTCAACAAGTGCATCAGCAAAAATACGCTGAACTTCAAGCGGGATCTCATTCAGGCGGAATACCAGAATCTGAATGTCTACGGCTATGAGCTGAAGGGCTTCTCGCCGGTGATCACCTGCATGAGCGATTATTTCAATGCCAATATGGCCCTGATGCAGGAAGACGTTCGCGCCGACCTGTTCAACAGCGCCCGTCCCATTTACACCAAGGTGCGGGACGATATGCCCACCAAATACGGCCTGGGTTCTTCCGTGAAAAACTCGCTGATCGCCAACGGCTGTATCATTGAAGGCGAAGTGGAAAACTGCGTGCTGTTTAAGGGCGTTCACATCGGAAAAGGCACCAAGGTGTCGAACTGCGTTATCATGCAGGACACCAAGATCGGCGCCGACAGCAGCCTGAGCTATGTCATCGTAGACAAGGACGTTGTCATCAAAGACGAGCGCACGATGATGGGGCTGCTTTCCTATCCGGTGTATATCAGCAAAGGCAGCGTGGTATAAAAGCGGCCGATGCTTTTGAATGGAGGTGTGTGACCAATGAAGGTTTTGTATGTAGCCAGTGAAGCCCGCCCCTTTGCCGCTTCGGGCGGTTTGGCGGACGTGGCCGGGTCGCTGCCCCGGGCGCTGCGCCTGAGGCTGATCGGCTGCCGGGTGGTCATGCCGCTGTATGAGGAGATCCCTCAGAATCTGAAGGATTCCATGCATTTTGTCACCAGCTTTTCGGTGCCGGTGTCATGGAGAAGGCAGTACTGCGGTGTGTTTGAAACTAGGTATAACGGTGTCATCTACTATTTCCTGGATAATCAGTATTATTTCCAGCGGCAGGGGTTGTATGGTCATTATGACGATGCGGAACGCTTTGCGTTTTTCTCCCGTGCGGTTCTGGAGATGCTCCCCTACATTGATTTCAAGCCGGACGTCATCCACTGCAACGACTGGCAGACGGCTCTGGTCCCCACCTATTACACCCTGTTCTATTCTCAGAATGAATGGTATCAAGGCATTAAAACTGTGTTTACTATTCACAACATCCAGTATCAGGGACAGTACGGCACCGAACTGTATGAAGAGGTGGTGGGGATTCCGCCTTACGGCCGGTCCCTGCTCGATTGGGACAACGACATCAATTACATGAAGGGTGCCATTGAAACCGCCAACCGGGTGACGACGGTCAGCCCGAGCTACGCCTGGGAAATCCGGGACCCGTGGTTTGCCCACGGACTGGACCCCATTCTGAACGCCCGGTCGTGGAAGCTGCGGGGGATTCTCAACGGCATTGACAACACTTCCTACAACCCCGCCACCGATATCCAGCTTTATGCCCACTACACCCCGGAGGACCTCTCCGGCAAGGCGGTGAATAAGCAGAAGCTGCAGGAGCGGCTGGGGCTGGAGCAAAACCCAGATGTGCCGATTATTGCGATGGTCACTCGTTTAGTGGCGCATAAGGGCCTTGATTTAGTGAAAAATGCTTTGGACCAGCTCATGCGGGAAGAATATGTGCAGTTTGTGATCTTAGGTTCCGGCGATTGGGAATATGAAAGCTTCTTCCGTTCCATGCAGGAGCGGTATCCGGGGAGGCTGTGCGCCTGCCAGGGCTTTATTCCCGAATTGTCCCGGAAGATCTATGCGGGGGCGGATCTTTTCCTGATGCCCTCCAAATCCGAACCCTGCGGTCTTTCGCAG
This sequence comes from uncultured Ruminococcus sp., assembly GCA_902772855.1. Lineage (GTDB taxonomy): Bacteria > Bacillota > Clostridia > Oscillospirales > Acutalibacteraceae > UBA1213. Next base: position 649 of record CACYCG010000205.1, on the reverse strand, counting down.
ATGATCGCCCTGCGCTACGGCACGATCCCGATCGTGCGGGAAGTCGGCGGTCTGCGGGATTCCATTCAGGACAGCGGTTCCGGCTCCGGCAACGGCTTTACCTTCGCCAATTATGATGCGATGGATATGCTCGGCTGCATTCGCCGGGCCATCGCCGGCTACTGGCAGCGGGACGGCTGGAGGATTCTGGTGCAGCGTGCGATGAACTGCGACAACAGTTGGACGAAATCCGCCATTGAATATATCAATCTCTATCGGGAAGTTATCAATGAATGACCTTCCGTTTTCAAGGGCACAACAGGCAGCCGGTTTTTACCGGCTGCCTTTTTCAGCAGCGGCGGCGCCCTCTTTCCCAGGGCGCCCCCTCTCTCAAAACAGTCCACCGGACTGTTTTGAGATTCACCCCATGCGGAGGGATTGCGTCCAAAGTGTTTCGCGCTCTGCGGAGCGCGACCAGAGACGCTGTCTCTGGACTCTGCCACCTTTTGAAAAAGGTGGACGAAAACTTTCCTTCCTTTGCAAGACTTTTGGCATCTTCTTTAGGTGCAAGTCCAGAAAGGGGGTCCGGGGGAGAATCCCCCGGATATGGGTGCAGCGTCACGCTGCCCCCCAGACCCGGGTCCAGCGTCACGCTGGCCGCCGATGGCGG
>CACYCG010000204.1 GCA_902772855.1 uncultured Ruminococcus sp. | reverse complement strand
TCTTGTTTTGTGATTTTGCTTACCATGCTTTCTACAGGACTTACCTATGTCCTGACACTCTTCACTTACCTATGTGCTGACCTAACATCAAACACGAGATTATTATTCATTATTCATTATTCATTATTCATTATTCATTGAGCTGGCGCAGCCAGCGTTTCTCCCCAGCCCCCCTTCCAAAAAACTTGCACTTAAATACTTTTGCAAAGCTTCGGGGCAGCCTCTCCCTTTTCAACAAAGTAAAACCAGTAGAATAACCTGAAACACCAACCATTTTTCAGGTTTCAGTTAGCCGACGAGGTCGGCGCTCATGGGGGTGTCAGACATAAAACGCCATTTTTCATGGACAAAGGCCGCCGCTGCGCTGGCGATGATGTGCTTGCTGCCGCTGAGCGCCGGGCCGGGCCTCATTTTCCCGGAGGAAGCGGAGGAGCCGGCTGCGGCTTCTGCGGCGGCGGAGGATTCCTGTGCCGAACCGCCGCCCGGGCCCGGACAGCCGGAAGCGTTTGTCTGGGTCGCTCCCGATGGCGCCCGCCGAAAGATAGAAGACCGGGAACTGGTCATCGGGGCGGTAGCGTTTGAAATGGTCCCCGCCAGCGAGCCGGAAGCCCTGAAAGCGCAGGCTGTGGCCAGCTACAGCCATTTTTGCGCCCGCCGTCAGAGGGGCGACAGCGCCGTGACAGACGGCTATTATACTCCCGAACAGCTCCGGGAACGCTGGGGCGGGGAGTATGAGAAAAACCGGAAAATAATCGAACAGGCCGTAGACGCTGTGTTCCCGGAGGTGCTGCGGGTTCCGGACGGCTCCATCGCGGACTGCGCCTACCATGCCATTTCTTCCGGCATGACCGAAGACGCCGCAGAGGTGTTCGGCCAGCCGAATCCCCTTCTGCACCCGGTTCCCAGCCCCTTCGACGCCCTCTCCCCCGGCTTTCTCAGCAAGCGGCGCTTCACCCCGGACGAGCTGAAGCAGGCGGTTTCTTCCTTCGGCACCCCGCAGGACCTCCCGCCCGATCAAGCCGTGCAAATTCTCCGCACAAGCACCGCCGGCAGTGTGCTGACCGTGCGGGTCTGCGGCGTTTCCCTCACCGGGCAGCAGCTTCGCAGGGCTTTGGGGTTGAGAAGCGCCCATTTTACGGTCCGATCAGAGCAGGGAGGACTGCTGTTTTCGGTGCAGGGATACGGTCACGGGGTCGGGATGAGTCAGGCGGGCGCTCAGGCGATGGCCAGGCAGGGAGCGTCTTACCGAGAGATCCTGCGGCATTATTACAGCCAGACCCCTTCTGAAACCGCCTGAAAGCCGTTTGGCGCCTTCGGGCGGTTTTGTCTGCCTCTTTTCCTCCCCCGGCGGACAAGTGCCCCCCGCTTTCTCTATATATAATGTAAAGTGAACGGGAAAGGCCGGAGAAAAACGGAAACAGACCGTTAGAAAAAAGTTACAATTTTGTATCCAATTTCCCGGGATAATGACAAAGCTGATAAAGTGGCGACCGGTGGGGAGCGAAAAACGAAAGCAGCGGGAAAAACCTCGAGTGGGGGCGAAACCGTTCCTGAAGAACCGGTTTTTTATAAAAAAATGGGGGATAATCGCCGGAAAAACGCGGGAATATGAATGTGAAATGATGTTCCTTTTCTGGAAGGAAAGACGGCTGCAAAACGGGCAGCTTCCCTCAGAACCCCGCTGTTCATGCGGGTTTCGGGCGTTTTCTGCGAAGTTGTTTCAAAAAATCAAAATGGCTAAAAATTGGTTTCAGATAAATTACAATTCTGTAACTGCAGATTCTTGCAATTTGCACAGAAAAGTTTTTCTGCATTGTGCAAAAAAAGAAAATAACCGGGTTTTTGAAGGGAAAAAAGGGCGGAAAAGAAAAGTTTTGCTGCGGCGATTGTGCAGGTTATACAAAAAATCATGTTCGGATTTATTTGACAATACCGATAGAAGGTTTTATAATGGCATCATCAACGAAACCGGACGCTCCTTCGGGAGCAGCGGGATCGCGAATGAAGGAGATTACAAAAAATGAACAGTCAAAAGCAGAAAAAACACTCAGGTGTCAAGAAAGCCTTTTCGGTCGCCGCTATGGGTGCTGTTTGTCTTTCCGCTGCGTTATCTGTTGCCGTTTTCTCAAGAACTATTACCGTAACGGATGGCAGCCAGACCGTTACCATTGATACCATGAACCCGAGCACCGACGGGGCCGTGAAAGACAGCCAGCTCCTGCTGGGCGAAGACGACCGTCTGGTTCGCACCGGCGATGTGATTTCCATTATGAGAGATTACAGCCAGCCGGAAGAATCCATGATCTTAGCCGAAGGCGGCAGCCGGGCGCTGGCGGAAGCCGAAACGTCCGACATGGAGATCCGCATTGAAAACTGGGTTTCCATTGAGCTGGACCTGAGAGGCAAGAAAACCAAAAAAGACGTTCCTGCCGGAACCGTTGGCGATGCGCTGGCCTATCTGAACATCAAGCTTGGCAAGGGCGACGTGCTCAACCAGAACCAGAACGTAGCCGTTTCGGATGGCATGAAGCTGATCATCACCCGCACGACGTACAAAACCGTTACGAAGACGGAATCCATCCATTATGAAACCGTTTACACCGACACCTCCGCCCTGTACGAAGGCGCCACGAAAGTGGACACCGAAGGCGAAAAGGGCGAAAGGGAGCTCACCGTAAAAGAAAAATACGTCAACGGCAAAAAAGTTTCCGAAGAAGTGCTTTCCGGGAAGGTCACCAAAAAGCCGGTGACAGAAGTCATCCTCATAGGCACCGCCGTCAGAACGCCGGAGCCCCTGCTGGCAGAATCCATTGAAAGAAGCGGTTCTTCCACTACCGTGGACGAAGACACCAACGTCATTATCGACAGCCACGGCAACGTCCTGCATTATTCCTATTCCCTCTACGGTCCTACGACCGCCTACACCGCTGATTACGGCGCTTCCACCGCCACCGGCCGTCTGGCCCGGTACGGCGTAGTCGCTGTAGACCCCTCCGAGATCCCCTACGGCTCTATTCTGTACATCATTTCCGATGATGGCTTTGAATACGGCTTTGCCGTGGCCGGCGACACCGGCGGGTTCATCTACTTCACAGATGTCGTTGCCGACCTGTATTTCCCCACCTTTGACGACTGCAGCGTATACGGCCTGAGAAATGCTCATGTCTATGTGCTGGAAGGTATGTCTGAGGATGTTACCTATCACTGATTTCCGTTTTCCGGTCCGGGTACCCATTCGGTGCCCGGACCTTTTTTGCCTGTCCCGGCAGCAAAAGGACCCCGACCAAACACAAGTCGGGGTCCTTTGACGGGGCGGGATTTTTTTGTCAGGTTCCGGCGGGAATCCCCGCCTTTTCCAGAAACCGCTGACTTTTGACTGTGGCCCGCCGGTGCCCGGCTTTTGCCAGCACGCCCTGTGCGTCGGCGGCCGTAATGCTAAAGGCATACTGCCGCTCGGAAACCTCCGTCAGCACCGCCGTTACCTCCACCTGTGCGCCCACCCCGCTCGGGCGCAGGTGTTCCACCTGCAAAAAGGTGCCCACCGTGGTAATTCCGTCCGGCAGGGACGGCTGCACCAGTTTCCAGGCTGCCTGTTCCATCAAAGCAGCCACCGCCGGCGTGGCCAGCACCGGCAGCGTGCCGCTGCCAACAGACGAAGCCAGCATCTCCTCCGTTACGCTGACCAGTATCCGAAAACTCTTTCCGGGAATCAACTCACACATTTTTTACGAACCTTCTTTCTTCGCTTGCTAAAAATCAGATTTATTGGTATAATGAAAAGCAGACAGCCTTTCTGTTTTATTATACCACCTCTCTTTGCCAAGGGAAACCCCAAGGAAATCAATTTTGTCGAAACCAGCGTGACGCTGGACCCGGGTCTGGGGGAGTGCTCCCAGACCCCCCTTCCGAGGCTTACAGTCAACGG
>CACYCG010000203.1 GCA_902772855.1 uncultured Ruminococcus sp. | reverse complement strand
TAATAGGCTGACTGTGGGGGCTTTCCGGTCGCCCCCACACCCCTTCGGACATCACTCTAAGTAAGAATATTTTTGTCGCCTACTATAATTCTCAGATAACCTCACCGTTGACCCGGACCTCGCAGCCGGAGCGGTTGATAGCGCAGAGTATGCTTCGGACAGAGGCTTTGAAGGTATCGTGGGAAATGCCGACGCCGTACACGGAACGGCCGGTGGGGTCCTGCATTTCAATATAGCAGACCGCCTTGGAATCGGAGCCGCTTGAAACGCCGTGCTCCCGATAGGAAACGATCTTGAAGCCGTCGATCCCGATAGAGCGCAGCGCATTCATGAATGCGTCGATGGGGCCGCTTCCCTGAGCGGAAACCTGAATATCCTTTTCCGCCTTCACCAACCGAAGGGTGCCCTCGAAAGAAGCGTCGTCCGTGCCCAGCCCTTCGATCCGGTGCTTGACCAGCCAGAGCTTCTGCTCAATATAGATATAGCGCTTTTCAAACACTTCCATCAGCTCGTCCGGCGTGAGTTCCCGGCCGATGCGGTCGCATTCTGCTTTGACAAAGGCGCCAAACTCCGGGTGCATGGCCTTCGGCAGTTCATAGCCGAAACGATTCTGCATGACAAAAGCGGCTCCGCCCTTGCCGGACTGTGAATTGATGCGGACAATGGATTCATATTCCCGTCCTACATCAGCCGGGTCAATGGGCAGGTAGGGGATCTCCCACTTATCGCTTCCGGTGGCCTTGACATAATCGAAGCCTTTTTTGATAGCGTCCTGATGCGAGCCGGAAAAAGCCGTGAACACCAGGTCGCCTGCATAAGGCTGACGTTCCCCGACCTTCATTTTGGTGCACCGCTCGTAGATCTCCCGGTAGCGGGGCAGGTCGCTGAAATCGAGGCAGGGGTCCACGCCCTGGGTGTACATATTCAAGCCCACGGTGACGATGTCTAAGTTGCCGGTGCGTTCGCCGTTTCCGAAGAGGGTTCCCTCAATGCGCTCTGCCCCCGCTAACATGGCCAGCTCGGCGCAGGCAACGCCGGTGCCCCGGTCGTTGTGCGGATGCACGCTGATGATGGCGCAGTTCCGGTTTTTCAGATGGGTGATGAAATATTCGATCTGATCGGCGTAGGTGTTGGGGGTGCACATCTCCACGGTATTGGGCAGGTTGAGGATGATGGGATTTTCGGGGGTAGGCTCCAGCACATCCATCACCGCCTCGCAGATGCGAACGGAATTATCCACTTCCGTTCCGGAGAAGCTCTCCGGGGAATACTCCAGCCGGAAGTTCGTGTCGCCCTCGTAGCTGTCGATCAATTCCCGGATGAGTTTTGCCCCTTCCACGGCGATGTCAATGATGCCGTCCATGTCTTTTTTGAAGACGACCTTCCGCTGGAGGGTGGAGGTGGAATTGTAAAAATGCACGATCACGTTTTTAGCGCCCTGCACCGCCTCAAAGGTTTTGCGGATGAGGTGTTCCCGTGCCTGCACGAGCACCTGAATGGTCACGTCGTCGGGGATATGGCCGCCTTCGATCAATTCCCGGCAGATCTCATATTCTGTTTCGGAAGCGGAAGGAAAGCCGATCTCAATTTCTTTGAAGCCCATATCGACCAAGGCATGGAAAAACTCCAGCTTCTGCTCCAGATTCATCGGGTCCACCAAAGCCTGGTTGCCGTCCCGCAGGTCGACAGAGCACCACACGGGCGCTTTCGTGATCACATGATCGGGCCACTGACGGTTTTGGATGTTGATTTGTTCAAAGGGGATATACTTTTTGAATCCCTGGTTCATACTGATGACCTCCATTCTAACTTGTGGGCGGACGTCCAAAAAACCCGCCCCCTGTCACACGGACAAGGGACGGGCTTGATCGCTCGTGGTACCACCCTGATTCAGATGCATTCTGCATCCCTCAACAGCCTCAAAAAAGGCCTCGGCCAGTAACGCAGCCACACGCACCGCCCTACATGATTCAGGCGGCGAACTCCGGAATGAGCTATCCACACGAACCTTGACACTGCCTTTCACCAGCCGGCAGCTCTCTGCGCTCAAGCATCCGTGTCTTGTTTCCTTCATCGTCTTTAACTATTCGGCTTTCCATCATTATATACGCTTCCCGCCGTTTTGTCAACCCCCATATCCGGGGGCCAGCGTGACGCTGGACCCATATCCGGGGGATTCTCCCCCAGACCCCCTTCCGGGGCTTGAACCTAAAGAAAACGCTAAAAGTCTTGCAAAGGAAAGCAAAGTTTCGGTCCAGCCTTTTCAAAGGCTGGC
>CACYCG010000202.1 GCA_902772855.1 uncultured Ruminococcus sp. | reverse complement strand
CTCTGGACTCTGCCAGCCTTTGAAAAGGCTGGAGCGAAACTTTGCTTTCCTTTGCAAGACTTTTAGCTTTCCCGTTGACTGTAAGCCCCGAAAGGGGGGTCCGGGGGAACTCCCCCGGATATGGGTGCAGCGTCACGCTGCTGTAAGCCCCGGAAGGGGGGTCCGGGGGCACTCCCCCGGATCCGGGGTCCAGCGCCGCCGCTGGCCCCCGGATATGGGTTTTCTTAGAAAAACGGTGGAAAAAAGGCGGCGGATGCGGTATACTATGATTATATCATGCCGGCAGCAGCCGGACGATCAAGGAGGCGTAACTATGTTGGACGATGAAAACGAATGGAACGGCAGCGAAGCCGATAACGGACCGGGCGAAGAAGAGTCTTTGCTGGAGAAGTACCGGAAAATGGTGCAGCCGATGCAGGATTGGGAGGAAAGCTCCTGCTTTTCCGTCATTCCCGGAGCCTGCCCCGCAGCGGTGGATGAAGAGCTGGGGGAGAGGATCCGGCTGATCGAAGGGGTCGAAGTGAAGGAGTGGGAACTGCAGGCGGAAGCGGCCGAGGCCCGGGCGGTGCTGACGTATCAGGAAGAGGAATATGAGGTGTCTTTCTCGCTTGTTTCCATCCCCCCGGAAGCACTGGAAGACATGGTGGACACCCTGCCCGAAGAAGACCAGCCGTGGTGCCGGAAAGAAACGCAGGCGCTGGTGATCATCATGCGCTTCGGAAAGGTCCCCCAGCGGTCCTACCACCTGCAGCTCAAGCTGGCGGCGGTGTCGGTGCCGGATTTTGTGCTGCTGCTGGATGAAAGCGCCGAGCGGTTCTTTTCGGGACGGTGGGTCAATATGTCCGCCATGTCGGCGCTGGTGCCGCCGGTGTCCAGCCTGTATGCGATCACGGCGGTGGCCGATGAAGATCAGTCCCGTGTATGGCTGCACACGCACGGACTGTGCCGGTGCGGTCTTTCCGAACTGGAAGTGCTGGATTCCAATCCGGATGAATATCATAACCATGCCGAACTCGTTCGGGGCGTGGCACAGTATATGATCGACCATATCGAGGAAGATCTGTACGAAAAGCCGCTTTTTGTGGGGACGCTGCAGGGGGGAAAGCCTATTGTCGCCACGCTGATCCCCTGGCCGACAGCCCTGACCTATTATGAGGGGCTGACCATCGGCGGCCCGGAAAGCCGGGAAGACAGCCACAACAGCCTTTCTTCTGTGATCTTCCTCTACCGGAACCAGAAAGCGGAGGACTTGGGAAAGTTCAGCAAGGTGAGTGTATATGACGGGCTGTGGGGCGATGACCCGATTTATTACGTCAGCCAGAGAGAAACTTCCCGGATGAGCGCCGTGGCGAGGGAACGCTTCGACATCGCCGTGGGCGCCTTTCAGCAGGGCAAGAAAATGCTTGTCAAGGTCGGCCTGTTAGCGGATGAGGAGCATCAGAACGACGACGGCGACCTGCGGGAGCATATCTGGTTTGAAATGGAAGAACTCCTGCCGGATGGTCTCTTCCGTGCCAGACTGACGCAGGCCCCCTTTTGGGTCGGGAACATGAAGATCGGGGACACGGGGATCTACGGCCTCGAACAGGTGACGGACTGGCTGGTGGAACTGGAGGATTATTACGTCAGCCCGGAAAATGCGTATGTATTGATCGACTGACAAAACTGCCGAGGGGAAACCCTCGGCGGTTTTTTTGCGGGCTTCTTCCCCCCCCTCTGAAAGCGACCGGGAGAGGGGGTATCCTGAAACATAGAACGCAGATACCGGACAAAATAGACAAAAAAACAAAGCGATAGAAAAAATGTGTATTCCAATTGACAACATAATGCAAAAATATTATAATATAAGATGTATTGTTGCACGTATTACCGGAACGATCAGAGGATCAGGGAGGTTGGTTCAGTATGTATGACGCAAAGTTTGATGCCAATAAAGGCGTCTTTCATTTTGTGTTTGCAGATCAGGAGGACGACTATTTTGACCCGATGTATCTGAAGCTCGATTTTCAGACAGCTTTGTGGTGCAGGGTCAAAGATGCCCAGTATAAATATATCATCATCATCAGCCACACCGCAGAAGGATCCGGCGGGATCAGCATTGAGCTGACGGGCGTGAAGGAAAGCACCATCGCCAATCTCAGCGAGGAAGAACAGCCCAAGGACACCAGAAGCGGTTTTGTCAAGTTTTTCACCACGCCCATCGGGAGCAAAAAGCCCCGGGAAATCCGGGAAAACCCCGCTTCCTTCGATGCGGCGGTCAGCCGGAAACGCCTGAAGGTGCCGGAGGATAAATGGGATTCCTACCTGCGCAAGCTGTTTAATTTCATGGACGACAACCAGCGGGTGGCGCTGGCGCTGCCGGGCGATCTGTTCGTGCGGCTGGGGGAGACCCCGGAGCGGATCCAGGCGCTGATCCGCCGGAAGGAACAGTATAAGCTGTCGGGCAATATCGTGGTGATCACAAGCCCTCTGCAGATCACGTCCCAGACGGATTATATTTCGGGCGGCATCGACTGCATCCTTCATTCCGGAGACCGGACCAGCATCTTTGCAGAGACAAAGCTGTTCAAAGAATTAGAACTGTCAGCGGTGCGGCATGAAAACGACAAAGTCGTGCGGCCGTATGATTTTTTGTCGAAGCAGGAATGCTTCGGGGAGAGGCTCGTCGTGTGGGATAATATGACACAGGACGATATTGAGCGGGCCATCCGCTACGCTCTGCTGAGGAGAAAAGATATGATCCCGCTGAAATCGGTGGAGCTTTGTGCGGCGCTGTTCCAGCTTCTCCGGGAGAACGCCCTTATCCGGGCCCGGTATGGCAAAGCGGTGGGGATAGATGCGGAAAAGATGAATCTGAAAATGATCCGGGGGTATATCACCTCCTGCGATATAGAAGCGCTCAATGACGTGCTGCGGCAGGTGGAGGAGGAATACAAAGCCGGTTCCAGCAGTACTCGTGCGCCGACGGCCTCTGCGCTGCTGAATATGTATTATTTCGACCACAACCGGGTGCCCATCTGCTGCGGGAGGGAGGACATTCCGAAGGTCTCTCTGCTGATCGACCAGTTCAAGGATTACATCGACGCCAGATACGGAGGAGATCTCGGTGAGGCCCGCTACCGGCAGATGGTGGAAGTGCGGCGGTTTTTCCGGCAGCCGATGCTGCCGAGCCGGAAGAACAAGGAGCCGGTGCCTTACCTGCGCCTCAGGCAGGGCACACAGGAATATCTTCTTTTGAAAGAACTGATTTTTGACCACCTCGAACACCGGGAGGAATGCAATTGCTGGGACGAAGGGATCATCCAGACCCTGCTTTTCCTGTTCCGGGATCTGAAAGAGACCTGCGGGGAGCGGGAAGACTGGTTCAACGACAAAAGCGGCAGCCGCTTCCAGTCCTATCTGAGCATTCTGGATTCCATGAGAAAGCGCTCCGAAGCGTTTGAACGGGACAAGGAAGGCTGGGACGTCGACACGATGAAAGACCAGGGCCGGGAATGCTCCGTCTGGATCGGCGAGATGGAAGACGCCTCCCGCTCGGAAGATATGGTAAAAGCCCTGAAAACGATAGCAGACCGCCTGCAGCACAGAGGCTGGTGAGCTTTGCGGGTATGAAGATACAGAAGGGATGAAAGAATATGAATGCAATCAATCTGGGAATTGATTTCGGAAGCACCTATACGGTGGTGTCCAGGATCATAGACGGAAAACCGCAGGCGCTGCAGGTGGACGGACAGCAGTTTATTTTCCCGTCCGTGGTGGTGCTCGAGCGGAAAGAGGGCAGAAGGGATAAATGGTTTTTCGGCTCCTCCGCCAAGCAGCGGATGACCAACCCCAATACGACCGCTTTTATCGGTTTCAAAATGCTGCTGACCAACCAGCTCAGCCGTCAGGCGCTGGAAAAATGGAATTACACGGAGGAGTTCACCCCGGAAATCATCGCTCAGAAGTTTTTAGAGCACGTCATCCAGAACGTGCTGGCCCGGACCAATGCCGATGAAGTGGGCGAATTGGTAGTCGGGGCGCCGGTGTGCTGGTTTGACAAGCTCGAAACGATCGACGCCCGCAACCGTCTGCGGGAGATCTGCTCCGGGCTGGACAAGGTGGGCAACGTTCGGATCATCAGCGAACCGAATAATGCGGCGGCGTTTTTCGTCTGGCAGTATGAGCAAAGAGAAGGAAAGCCCTTTGAGGGAGATATTTTCGTAGCGGATTACGGCGGAGGCACGCTGGACACGGCGCTGGCGAGCGTGGAGCATATCAATACCAAGCTGAAGATCAGCACGAAGCGGCTCGGCGGCGACGGCGAAAACACCGACACCCAGGTGGGCGTGGCCGGAATCGCCTTTCAGCGGGCGGTGGTGGTGAAAGCCATTTCCGAGACGCTGGGAATATCGGAAGAGGATGTGGAAATGGACGACGATTTCCTGAAAGCCGCCAATACGCTGGAATCGACTTTGCTGTGCAATCTTCTGGACGTGGAAGATATTTTCAAGGAATACGAAGTCTCCGACCCGGAAGAGCTGAAGGATGAGGATCTCGTGGGCTTCACCTACCACGGGGAGAACGTGGAGATCAATTATTATCATCTGTACGAAGTCTATCATCATCTCGTGCAGCCCGTGCTGAAGAAGGTGCTCGATGACAGTATCTCCCGTGTCGGGAAATCGAAAAACCTTCATTTAGCGCTGGTGGGCGGGTTCTGCAATTTCTACTTAGTCAAAAAACAGATCTTGGAATATTTCCATCAGGGTCATCTCACCGGAGAGACCCACTACATTCGCAACGACGAATCCGACCGGGAACAATCCATTTCCCTGGGCGCCGCCCTGTTTGCGGAAGGCGTGGTGGAGCGGGGCTTTATCGCTCCGTACGGCATTGGAATGTGGGTCAAATACGGTGAGTCCAACAGCACCTTCCCCGGCTATGCCATCCACTGCAACGAGGAATATATTCCCGGAGAAATCTATATCGTGCGGGGGAAAAACCGGGAAGAGGTGCCGATGCTGCTGAACAACCGGGACCGTTTCCTGATCAATTTCAGCCCGGATCCGGAAAACTTCGTGCCCAGCCCCATGATGCCGAAAGCCGAATTCAAGCGGGAGCTTGAGGCGGTGGAATGCAGCCCAATGGTCATGGTGGGCTTTTCGATGGACGAAGAACAGCGGCTGACGGTGTATTTTTATAATTACATCATCGAGCGCAACAACAACCACCGGGACGAGGTGTGCGCCGGTTCTGTCCCGATGTCGACCTTTAAGGACAGCTTTGAAGACTTTGCGATGGTGAACGGATAAGGAAGGGGAGATCAACGGTGAAGTTTACAGGAACCAGAAACGACCTGGAGCAGATGCAGAAGGTCGGAAAAACCGAATTTGACGCTCATCGCCTGATCAGCCTGATCCTCGATCTGATGCAGGATGCCCGCGACGAAACCGGGCGTCAGGTATCCGAGCTGGAAGTCACACCGGATACGCTTGCGGAATGGATGGCGGTGGTGAGGAGCCTTTCCTCCATGAAAATGGGTTCGCTTGCAGGGCAGGTGTCCGAGCGGCAGCAGCATCGCCTGCAAACACTTAAAGACAACGCGCAGGCGGTCATGCGGGATCTGTCCGCTCATTCCGGCTCGATGGATTCCCTGCAAAAGGAAATCACCCGGCAGGAAGAGGAGCTGGCCCGCCTGAAGAAGCAGCTTGCGGAACGGGAAGCCCTTGAGAAACGGTCTGAAGAACTGCGGCAGGAGATCCGCAGCCTGCAGGAGAGGATCGCGGAAGTCAACGACATCCATGTGGACGACCTCGAAGCCCAGAAATCAAAGCTGGAAGAGGAGCGCGGCCGGCTGGAAGTGGCCAAGCAGCGGTTCGTAGAGGTGAGCGATAAACTCAAGCAGATCCAGGAAGAACTCAGCCAATGCGAACAGCAGCGCACACAGGCGCATCAGCAATACGAAGCGGCTGTGGCGGCCAAGAAACAGGTTGTGGATGCGATCGCCGTGATCGAAGGGAATATCATGGCCGTGGAAGGGCAGCAGAAGGAGCAGCAGGCGGTGCTGGATGCCAAAACGGAGGAGCTGCGCCTGCAGGAAAAAAAGCGGGACCAGATCAGCACGGATATTGTCGGGCTGGAGCTGGACTTTGACCGGTCCCGCAGGGCGCTCACGCAGGTGCAGGATGAATATGACACGAAGCACGATGAAATGGTAAGCGCGCAGGCGCAGGTGGAAGACACCCGCCGGAGGATTTCTGAACTGGAAGAAGGACTGGCCGAGGCGGAGAAAACCCAGGCCGAACTGTCGCAGCAGACAACGGCTATGGACACCCGTCTGCGGGCGATCACGGGGCTGAAAGCCCAGACAGAAGAATCCCTGAAGCTGGCGCAGGAAAAATTTGATGCACTCAAGAAAGAAACAGCCCAGATGACTGATGAGCTGGAGGAACTGAAACACCAGCAGGCAGAGCTCGAGATACAGCTTTCGGAGACCCGGACGGGAAAAGAAGCGCTGGAGCGGCAGACTTCCGGGCAGCAGGCGGAACTGGACGAACTCACGACGGCCCTTCAGACGGAAAAGGCCAAGCTGGAGGCGATCGAACAGGATATCCAGAATACGAAGATCGAGATTGCGGCGACCAACGGGCGCACAGAAACGGCGCAGAAAAAGTACGACGAACTGAAAGATAAACTGGCGGCCGGCAAGCGGCTGTATCAGGAAACGCAGAGCGACTGTGACAAGCTCCGGGATGAGCTTTTGCAGCAGGACAGCGAGTTGGCGAAGGTCCGGAACGTGCAGGAATCCCTCCAGACCCGAAAAACGTCGCTGGACACCGAGAATGCCAGCCTGACTGCGGCGGTGCAGGGGCTGCAGAATGCCATCGCCCAGCTCGAAAGCAGCAATCAGGCGCTGGAGAAATCCATCGGGGAGCTGACCGCACAGAAAGATTCTCTCGAAGCCGATAGGACTGCCAGAGAGACAGAGCAGGCTGCCCTTTCGCAGCAGGTGAAAAACCTGACGGAGCAGGGGCAGCAGCTGCAGGAGACCTGTGAGGAGTTCAAAAAGCAGATCGTTTTGCTGGAGCAGGAGCTGATGAATCAGAAAAAGGAATACGAGCTCCTGAAGAAGCAGGTGGAAGCGCAGCGGCAAAAGCAGCGGGAAGACGAGGAAGGCATCCGGGAGTGCCGGGAGGCGCTGGAGAAATACCGGACGCTGTTTTCTGCGGATGATTATCAGGCGAAGATCAAAGAATACCAGCGCCTGATGAGCATGACGGAGCTGTATAAAAAAGCGGTGAAGGCGATTTTAGGAGAAGTGCCGGTGCAGTATCTGAACGAGCCGGAACAGAAAAGCCGGTATGAAGAGCAGATCCGGGAAGTGGAAGAAGGGCTGGCCAATGTGATGGCTCAGCTGAAACAACTGCGGGAGAGCTATTTGAAGACCATGAAAGCCCTTGAAGACGACCTGAAACGTCTGAACGCATAAACAAAGGAGGAAGGGCATGAAGTGTCTGTGCTGTGGAATGCCGGTGGAAGAAAAGAAGCCCTGTCCGGTGTGTTCCTTTGCGGCAGAAGGAGAAGATGCGGCGCAGCAGGCGGAGGAACACCGCCGGCGCTGCCTTTCGGATGAGGTGATCGAGCTGACGGTGTACCGCTTTGAAGTGGAAAAAGGCCGTTCTGTGGAACGGGAGCGGCGGTACATCCGGCTTGCGGAAGCGGAAAAGCTGAAAGGGTCCGTTCCCCGGCTGCACGGAAAGGCCTTTGCGCCGGTGGTGGCGCAGGGCGATGTCACGCTGGAGATTCGGCTGACCCGAGGCGAAAAGCGGAAAACCATTCCGCTGACCATGCATTTTCCGCAGCCGACCCCTTTGAAGAGGATCGGTGTGATGGGGGAAGCGGGGTTCTGCTTCCGGGTGATGGCGGGAGAGCCGGGGCGATATGTTTGTTCCGAGCGGCTTTCCCTGCTGATGCAATAAGAATGGAGTGTTGAAAATGAATCGTTGTATTGTGTGCAAATGCCCTTATGAAGAAGGGCAGGTTGCCTGTCCTGTCTGCGGATTTCCGCTGCTCTTTGACCGGGAGAGCGATCCCGCCACGCTGCAGAAATTGGTGGATGACACGAAAAACTCGTATTTAGCTGATGTGTCCGTCATGATGCTGACCTATCGGTGCGATACGGAAAACGGGCTCTTTGAGGAAAAAAGCAAGGAATATACGAAGCTGTTCGATGCCCTGCAGCTTTCCTATGGGGAGACCCTTTGGTTTGACAAGGATTACGAAAGCGTGGAATGTGATGAACCGATCAACGTGGACATCCGGGTCTGCCATGCCGACGTTTCCGTGGATTACACCCTGAGCGTGATCCCCGAGCGCATGGTCAATTTAGGCAAGATCGGCATTCGTCTGGAAGACGGCTTCAAAGCCCGGATCGTGGTGGGAAGCGATACCGCCAATGCCTGCTCGGAGGAGTTTTCATTGATTTCATGAAGGAGATGCTGCTATGAGATTCGGATCTCAGCCGTCCGGAAAACCGTTGTCTCCTTCTCCTGTAAGCGCCCCGGAACCCGAATGCGCTGAAAAGCTCAGAACCATTGTATCCAAGCTGTGGGCTTTGTTTGAGGATCAGGACCTGTTCAGCCGGATGATGGAAACGGCCAGGGCCAATCAGCAGGCCGAGGAACAGATGGAAGAGCGCTTTCAGCGGGCCCTGTCGGAAACGGCCGCCAACCCCGATCCCGAAGCGGTGGAACGGGAGATCGCCCTTCGGCGGGAATTGTACGGGGGATTCAGCGCAGAAGAAGAATCTGCGGATTTCCATTATCAATACGGCTATATTTTCATTCTTCCCGAAGATCTCGATGCCTATAATAATGATATTGCGTTTTTAGCCCGGAAATATAAGAGGAAGACCCCGCAGGAAGTGGTAGAGACCGGCGGAGAAAAGCTCCTGGAGGTGGCGGATATCGCCATCGACCGGCTAAGGACGGCGCTGTCCCGGGGGCAGAAACTGCAGGCCAATGCCTGCGTGGATATTCTGCGCTATATTCTGGTCAAAGGACTGGAAAACGAGACCCTGACGGATCCGGGCGCCCGGGATCAGGTCGTGGAGGGGAAGCATCGGTTTGTTTTTGAGACCGGCATCGGGCTGCTGAATGCGGTGGAGAAATATTACGAGCTGCTGAATAATCTGCAGATCCAGGAAAAAGAATACACCCCCGCCAAAAAAATGCTGGGAGAGGATCTGCAGCAGCTTCGGGCCATTCCCGATGACGTGCGGGAGATTCTCGGCCGCCTCGGATTCAAGAACGGCATGAAGCAGCTTCCCAAAAACGCCGCCACCGATGATATTGTGCGGCTGGTCATGCGGGTGCGAAGCGAATACACCAAGGTGCGGCTGCTGAGTCTGGCGATTTCCCGCAATAAGATGTTTTTAGACCAGCTCAGACAGGATATCCATACACTGATCATGGAATGCCGCATGGCTTTCGGCCGCAGCGGACAGGTGTTCGATTATGCCAGCCATCACAAAGCCCTGCATTCCATTACGCTGGGAATTTTAGGCGAAGCAAGAGAGGCGGCTCATTTTGCCACCGAAACGCAGCGCCTGAACGAAGAAGTCAATTCGATGGCATCCGCCGTGGAAAACGATGCCTCTATGGGGCAGACAATCGCCGGGGCTATGCGGCAGGTGTCGGAATATGCTGAGCAGCAGCAGACCCGGACCCGGCGGGAGGAAACATCCCCCCTGACGAATTGACCCCGTGAGGGGATAAGATACTACCGGAGCGCCATGCTTTGGCGAAAGGAGGAAGGCCCATGAAAACGGCATCGTCGCCGGGGAAAAGCAGAGCAGACCCCCTTTTTTCCGGATGGGAAGACAAGCCCCTGCCGGAATGGATCCGGCGGCTGCAGAGCTCTCAGCAGCATATCGAATGCGTGAAAGCGGCGGCGGCCCGGCAGAAACAGGACGCCGACTATCGGGAGCAGCGCTATGAACAGGCGCTGAAAAGCGTTTCCGGAGAAGAAACCGCCCTGTTTTTAGAGGAGATCCGCCGAAGGCGGGATCTGTTCGGAGGGCTGCGGCTGGAACTGCCGGAAGACCCCCGGGGCGGAGAGTATTCCTACCGCTACGACAGCATATTCCTGCGTCCCGGAGAAGAAGAGCGGTACCAAAGAAGCCTGACCGCTTTGCAGAAGGAATGGGAAGAGCTTCCTCCTTCGGATGCGCAGGCAAAGGAGCTGCTGTTTTCCCCGCTGGGGCGTTCCTGCGTCCGGGGGCTGCGAAAAGCGCTGGAGCAGGGAAAGAAATACAAGGCCAATGCCTGTCTGGATATGCTCCGGTTTTTGCCGGGGGTGTACCGGCTGTGCCGGCGGGACGGGGAAGGCGTGTATTCCCTGCGAGGCTGGATCGTCCTGTCGCAGCTAACGGCCAATTCGCTGTTTCAGGCGATGGATCAGTATTACGATCTCTTTCGGCAGTTTGAAGAAACGGAAAAAGCCTATTACCCCTGCAAAACGGCGTTAGCAGAGGCTCTGCAGCAGGCCCGGGAACTTTCCAGAGAAGTGAAGGACCGGGTGGATGAAGAGGGGATCCGGGAATATGTCCGCAAAATGCTCCGGGAAGGGGCAAAAACAGAAGAGGCTTCCCGGCTGGTGCCGCAGCTTTTGCGGCTGCAAAGGCATTACACCATCGCCAAAGCCTACAGCGACCTGATCTCCTGCCGGAAACTTCTGATGCTCCGGCTGAAAGAGGAGATCCGGTCCTTAGTGGAAACCGTAAAGCGCAGCACGATCGACCTGGGAAGCGACGACCCGGGAGAGGAGCCCTCCCATTACGACCGCCTGCTGCGGGACTATTCGGAAAAGATCAACCGGCTGGTGCTGCTGTCCTATCAGGTCATGGAAAAAAGCCAGCGCCTGAGCGTGCAGCTGCGGGGGATCGACCAGTGGCCGGAGCAGGTGAGCTCGCCGGAGGAATACGAAGAGCTGCTCCGCCCGGAAGAAGCGGCCCTGCAGATCCTGCAGGAATTATGGAAAAAAATGGAACCCCTGCTGCCGGAGCGCGGCCTTCCCTCCCGGGAAGAGCTGCTCGGCTCGCTGCCGTCACTGGCCCGGTGAGGACCGGAGAAAGCAGGAAGACCATTGTGGAGTATCATATAAAACCAAGATCATGAAAGGAAGATCATTATGGGACTTTTTGGAAGAAAGAAAGCGAAAACCGAAACGAATCCTGCGGCCACAGCGGTGCAGAACAGTATGCAGCAGGTGCAGGAGACCACCCAGACGCAGTCGGCGCTCAGCCAGGCACGGGATACCAAGGAAGCGCTGGACGTTCTGCTCGATCAGCTCAAAAATGACGATGAGATGTTCCGGCTGATGAAAAAGTCCGCTCAGATCAATCAGCAGAAATTAGACGATGCGCTGGCCCGTTTTGATGCGGCCCTGCAGGACACGGAAACCAACCCGGACACCGATTTCGTCAAAGCGGAAATTGACCGCAGAAGAGAGCTGTACGGCGGATTGCAGGTGGAAGAAAGCGAAACGGATTTTCATTATCAGTACAGCAGCATTTTCCTCCTGCCGGAAGAAATGGATACCTACATCAATGCCCTCACCGCTCTCTCCAGAGCGTTCAAGACCCGCTCCACAGCGGAAGCAGTGGACACCGGCGCCGACCAGCTTTTGGATCTGACGAAGGTGTATGTCAACAAGTTCCGGGAGGCACTGGCCAACGGACAGAAGCTCAAGGCCAATGCCTGCATTGATATGCTGCGCTATGTGCTCGAGATCGGCTACCGCAAGGAGGCGACGCTCCGGGACGGCGACAAGGAGCTGTCGCTGGCGGAAAAGAAAAAGTTCCTTCAGGAGACCGGTATTGCCCTGATCGACGCCATCGACCAGTATTATGACCTGCTTGCCAAGCTCGAGGTGTTCGAGGCGGATTACAACCCCAAAAAGCAGCAGCTCGGCAAGGATATGCTCCAGTGGAGATCCATCCCGCAGGATGTGCAGACCCTGCTGAACAATGCCGGGTTCCGCAACGGCATCAAACGCCTTCCCAAGAATGCGGAAACCGACGACATCATTCGTCTGCTGATGCGTACCAGAAACGAATATACGCAGGTTCGCACGATGAGCATCGCTATTTCCCGGGATAAGCTGTACCTGGAAAGCCTGAAAAACGGCATTCAGACCCTGATCCGGGAATGCAAGATGGCGTTCAACCGCAGCGGTCATCAGTTTGATTATGCCGCCCATCATAAGATGATCCGGGAAGTCACCCAGAGGATCATGGACGAAGCGAAGCAGGCGGCCAACTTTGCGACCGAAACGCAGAAGCTCAACGAAGAGATCAATTCCATGATCACCGAAGTGGAAGAAGATGCCCAGCTCGGTCAGGCCATTTCCTCTTCCATGACCGGCATCGCCCGCTATGCGGAGATGGAAAGCGACGGTCAGGCGATCGCCCGCCAGATGAGAAAGAATAAAGCCGCCCTGGAGCGGGCGCAAAGACAGCAGAAGGCTGACGATGCGGCGCAGCGCCTGAAAGAGCAGCAGGAATTAGAGGCGATGGAAGCCGAGATCCTGCCCGAGCTGCCGGTGGAAGAGATCGAGCCGGAAGAAAACGAGCCGATGCTGATCACCGAAGAATGATCTGCCTGTCCGATGAAAATCAAATGATGAAGAAAGAGGGTACATCCTATGTTTGAAGATTGGAAAAACAAGCGCAAAGCAAGAAAAGCCGAAAGCCAGGCGGAAAAGAAGACGAAATCCGCCGAAACCTTGGCCGAATCCACCAAAACGGTTCACGCCGCCACCAAAAAGCTCAGCGCCGCCACCTCCAAGGCGGCTTCCGAGGAATGGTTCGCCAAATACCTCGAGCGTGACCAGCTCCGCACGGCGGTGGATGAGGCCAGAAGGAACCTGTTCATTCAGCGGGATGCGCTTGCCAAAAGAATGCTGAACCTCAACAATGAGTTCAAGTACATTTCCGAAAATATGCCCGACACGCCCAAAAAAGCCAAGGAACTGGCCCGCTGCTCCAACGGCTCCAAAAACGCCGCCTATGCGCTGGCGGTGGTGATCGATGCCATCGAGCGGCTGGACGATCTGCAGGATGAATACGAGTGGCGGCAGGTGATGAAAGACCTGACCCACGGCTACAAGACCATCAACGCCATTTCCACCGGCTCCGACCTGATGACCCGGCTGGCCTTCCTGTTCCAGAAAGCCAAGATGGAAATGAAAAAAGACGTGACCGTCGATGCGATGGAAGCCTATTACGGCAAACCGATCGACCAGCTTTTGGCGGAAGATGATTTAGCCGGGACCACCACCGCCGCACAGGCGCTCGTGGACGATTCCGCCCTGAGCTATGCCAGCGTGGATAAGCTGTATGACGCCATCTCCTACGGGGCTTTCTTCACGGCTTCTCCGGAAGAAGTGGCCAAGGCCGCTTCCATGCAGAGCGATCGTGCCGCCGCCACCGGCGGGAGCAGGATCTTCACTTCGGAAGAGGAATACACCAATCCCTCCGATATGAACAGCGCCCTGAGCGATCTGCCGTCGAATTTCTGATGAAATGATATTTGAAGAAATGAGGAATCAGTCATGGATGATAAATTGCTGAGAATGCTTCTGGAAAAAGAAAGCCGCTGCCGCACCCTGCAGCGGCAGGCCCGCACCGCTTTCGAGAAAAACGGAAACCGCCCCTGCGATGAGCAGTGCCGCTATCTGCAGCAGGCGGCCGATTTGGAGTTTGAAATGTCCACCCAGACCGCCGGTTCGGAGCGGGACCACCATATTCGGGAGAAAAACCGTCTGGATTATGAGATCATGAAGATCCGGGGAGAACTGGACAGCGCCGGAAAAACGGCTGCTCCTGCCGCCGGCAAGGGCGGAAAGGCTGCTCCGGCTGCTTCCGGCGCTGCTGCGGGCTCCGGCGACAGCGGCAAAACCAAGGAAGAGGAAGAACTGGCCCGCATCGCCGCCACCTGGTATAAGGACGCTCCCCGCCATTCTTTTGAGGACGTGTCCGGCATGGGCGACCTGAAAAATAAGCTCAAGGGCTGTATTGCCGATGCCAAGGCGCAGGATCTGATGGCGTACCTGAAGATCCCCCGCCTGAACACCTATTTCTTCGTCGGCCCCCCCGGCTGCGGCAAGACCTATATCATCGAGGCCTTTGCCCATGAGCTGATGGATAAGGATTACAAGTTCATGTCCATTCTGGGTTCGGACATCATCAGCAAATACGTCGGCATGGCGGAAAAGAGCGTGACGAAGCTGTTTGAAGAAGTGGAGAAAAGCGCTCCCTGCATCCTCTTCATTGATGAGATCGACTCCCTTTGTAAAAACCGTTCTCTGCCCAACCTTCCGGAATATGCCGCCAATATCACCACCTCCTTCCTGACCGGCTACAACCGGATCCATTCCAGCGACGCGGATATCATCTTCATCGCCGCCACCAACTACCCCAACCGGGTGGATGCGGCCATGCTCGACCGTGCGGAAGTGGTCCGGGTTCCGCTGCCGGATGTAGCCGCCAGAGAAGCCGCTTTTGAAAAACAGTTTGGCGGCATTATCACCCTCAAGGGCATTACCCCGGCGGACATGGCCCGCATGACCCCGCATTATAACTACCGTGATATCGAGCGCCTGACCTCTATGGTGAAACACGCTGTGTTCAAGGACGTGATGGAACTGTTCAAGAACCCGGCGCTGGCGATCGAAGCACTGCAGTCCGGAAAATATAAACTCTCCCGCGCGAAGTTTGAGGGCTTTGTGCAGAACTTCAAGCCCTCTCCGAAGGAAGCGATTCTGAAGGACCTGAAGAACTGGGAGATCGAAATGAAGACCTTGGTGGACTTTGTGGAAACCGATGTCGATGCGCTGTACGAATGCGTGGAAGACCTCAACCTGCCCGGCGCCCCCAAGAAAAAGGCCCCCGCTCCCTCTGAGCCGGAGATCCCGGAAGAACCCGCAGAGCCGGAGGAGGCGGACGAACCGGAGATCCCGGAGGAGCCGGAAGCTCCCGCCGAGCCGGAGATGAGCGATCCGGTCATGGCAGCGCAGGATGTGTTCGTGCCGGACCCCCTGACGCAGAAGGTGGAGATCGTTTTCCGCACCGCCGAGGAGCATATGGGCATCCGTGTCAGCGTGGACGGAATGTATTACAGCGTGGTGGAAGACGGACAGCTGTATTCCTTTGAATACGACATCGCAGAGGGCGAAACCGAAGCGGAAGTGTTCGTCAGCGATGAAAACGGCTTTGTGGGCAGCTTTGAGGCCAAGTTCGGCGACCCCATCGGCAGCAACGGAGATTTTGATATTTGATAACAGGGATGTGCAGATATGGGAAAAACAGGTACTCCCCCCCGACAGGGGGGTATGACGGCGGAAAAAAAGCTGAAGACCTATTTCAGCAAGATGCTGGTCTATAAATCCGCCAGACGCTCCAAGTTTTTTTCGGCGATGAGCATTCCCTCTTTCATGAGGGACTGGCTGACCATGCGGTTTTCGGATGCACAGGGGAATATCAGCGAGGAGCAGGTGGCGCAGTATGTGCACAACAATATTCCGGGAAAAGACCAGTGGAACCAATATCTCCTCGATATGATCCACAGCAACCGCCCCGCCCGCTTCCTGACTAAGGTCAAGATTGATTTTGACCTGCGGAAAAAACAGGCGCTTTTCTCCCTGCCGGTGTTCGGTGTTCCCGCCCACAAGGGGGAAGCGGTGGCGGATTGGGACGTGGTGGAAAAAAACCGGGATTACCTGCTGTCGCCCACAGAGGTGTGGGGGATCGTCGACGTGGCGTGCGCCCCCACGCCGGACGGAAAAAGCAATATTTTTCGGCTCAAGCGCTTTGTTCCCTTCTGCCCCTACACCATCGACCTGCCCTATTATGCGAAGGCCAGGAGCTGCTTTACCACCGGGGAATGGATCGATGTGCTGCTCAGTGCCATTGACTATAACCCCGCCGGTTATGCCACCGAGCAGGAAAAACTGGCCATGCTCAAGCGCCTGCTTCCCTTTGTGGAAAGCCGGCTGAACCTCATTGAGCTGGCGCCGAAAGAGACCGGAAAATCCTATTTGTTTTCTCAGATCAGTCAGTACGGCTGGCTGGTCAGCGGGGGAAGCATTTCCCGTGCCAAGATGTTTTACGACATCAGCAAAAAAACACAGGGGCTGGTGTCCCGCTTTGATTATGTGGCGCTCGATGAGATCCAGAGCATTCGCTTTACCGATGCGATGGAAATGCAGGGCGCCCTGAAAGGCTATCTTGAAAGCGGAAACTATCATGTGGGCGATTACCGGGGCGTGGGGCAGGCCGGGATGATGCTGCTGGGGAATATTCCCACCGAGCAGATGGACGACCAAAGCGATATGTTCAGCCTGCTGCCGGAGATCTTCCACGAATCCGCCCTGCTGGATCGCTTCCACGGCTTTATCAAGGGCTGGGAGATCCCCAAAATGCGGGAGAATCTCAAAGCGGAAGGCTGGGCGCTCAATTCGGAATATTTCAGCGAGGTGCTGCATTTGCTGCGGGAAGAATCCGTCTACCGCAGCGTGGTGGACAGCCTGCTGATCCTGCCTGCCGATGCCGCCACCCGGGACACGGAGGCGATCAAGCGGCTGGCTACAGCGTTCCTGAAGCTTCTGTTCCCGCACGTTCGCCGGGCGGAGGATGCGGATGCAGAGGAGTTTGAGCGGTATTGTGTGAAGCCGGCGGTGGAAATGCGAAGCGTCATCAAGCGGCAGCTGTCCATCATCGACCCCGGCGAATTCGGCGGCAAAACGGTGCCGGTGGTGACAGTGGACAGGAGGGTGTAAGATGGCGGAAGAAACGATCTCTTTGCTCAGGCAGTTTGCCTATAATGACCTGCTGTTTGTGGCGGACCCTCTGGCCGATGTGAAGACCTTTTATGGCAACGACTGGCTCTATGCCCTCACCGCCCATGCACTGCCTTCCTTTTCCGAGGAAGAAGAGGCCCTGATCGATTTTCCCGAGCTGAGAACTGTGGGGGAAAGCGGCCTGCCGCTCGGCTCGGCGTGTCTGATGGCGGGCCCCCTGGGCAGCGGGAGGCACCGGGCAGACAGGATCTTCGGCGGGGAGATCCGTGAGGCGATCAAGGCAAGTCTTGAACGCGGACAAAAAGTGAAGGATGCTGCCCGTTTCTTTTATATTGACCTGGAGGCGGCGGGCGCCTACACCACCCGCCAGAAAGCACAGGCCCTTTCGCAGCTTTTTGGCGAGATCCATCAGGAGATGCAGGGCTCATGGGCTGAATTTGAAAATCTGGTCGTTTACCTTTCCTTCGGAGATGTGACAGAGATCCTGAACAAGAAAAAACACGCCCGGTTTTTCCTGCAGCAGATCCGTTTCCTGCTGGCGCAGACACAGTCTATTTTTATCTGCACGGCGCTGTACGAGGGGGAGCCTTCCGACCTGCCGGAGGAAGTGAAAAGGGTCTTTTCGGTCTACCGGCCGGAAGCGCCGGACGTGCACTCCCGGCAGAAGTTCTTTGCGTGCCTGGCGGGGAATTATCCGCACATCAAAAGCGCTCTGACCCCGGACCAGCTTTCCCTCACCACAGAGGACCTGAGCTGGGGAGAATTGGCAGAGCTGCAGAAATGGCTGCTGCTGCGGGCCAAGCAGAAAATGAACGACAACGGAGCGGAGCTGTACGACTACGTCAGGATCCTGAAAGACTGGGCCGGAGAAGACATCGTGCTTTCCGAAGAGGAGATCCGCTGGGTGCTGGAGAAGATCCGCCGGGAGCGCTATGTGCCGAAGGTGAAAACAGGCGTCCCGATGATGGCGGCGGGGTTTGCGCCTATGGCCGCCGGTGTGTCTGCTCCGGCTGCACCGCCCCGGGAGACCAAGGATGCAGAAGCGGAAGATTCCGTCAAGCTGCTTGAAGAATCCATTGAAGAAGAGCCGGATACCATCGACGGACTCTTAAACGGCTTCAGCAAGCTGGAAGTAGCGTTCTGACCGGAAGCGCCGCCGGGCGTACTAAATGAAGATCGAAGACTGAAAACTGAAAAATGAATAATGGCCTCGTATGCAGGCTTTTATTCTGGTTTGGTTTTTTCTGAAGGAAAGCGTCTCCGTAATAAAGGGAAGGCTCTTCTTCTGTTGTTACGCTGCAAAAGGGCCAAAGGCTTCTGAGATGGTTTCCTGTCCTGCCCGGCAGCTCTGCTTCCGGAGGGACCCGAACTCTCCCACGGCAGCGCCTTGGCTGCCTTTGCAGAACTTTTTACGCATGTATCTTTTCAACCTTGCCCTGCCCGGACGCCTGTTAGCGGGACCGGACAGGGCGCAGGTCGTTATGGTGTCGGCGGCTGTTCCGGGATTTTCGGGGCGGAGACGGGAAGAGGTGCCGAATGCCAGCAGCAGAAAGGAAGTGAGCGGAATGATCGAAACCTATTATCATCTGAGCAGCCGCATGAAGCAGCAGCTTCAGGAAAAATATTGTCCCGACCCGCAGGAGATGCT
>CACYCG010000201.1 GCA_902772855.1 uncultured Ruminococcus sp. | reverse complement strand
GGCAAACTTACAGGCACGACGATCCTCTTAAAAGCTTGTGCCAGATTAAGAGCTGTTTGAATTTTCCCAGAACAACTTGACACGGTCCACGCTGGCCCGGAGCTTTGACAGGGGAAGGGAAAAGAGGTATAATAGAGGCCGGAACAAAAGCAATTCCGGCAAGGGGGGATATGGAATGATCAGTGAAAAATATGCAGTGGCCGCCGGTCTGGTGGCTTTGGCCGTATTCTGGCTGTGGGCCTATCGAAAAAAGCTGCCCCCGGAAGATATCGCCGTGAAAAGCATGATGATCATGTATCTGACCGCTGTGGTTTCCCTGACGATTTTCCCGATACAATATGAGAAAGGCTACCGGGGAATTACGCATACCTTTGACGATATTTTCAAGCCGATCCCTTTTGCCGTAACGATCGATATGCTCCGGTACGCTACTCTTCGCACCAAGATCGTTCAGATCGGAGGAAACCTTCTGATGACGGTTCCTTTCGGGGTCCTTCTTCCGCTGTGCTGGAAAGACAAGAAAAAGCGGCTGTATGGCGGACTCTTTTTGCTGCTGCCGGTGCTGATAGAATGCACGCAGCTTTTGCTGGATGTGACGCTGGGAACCTTCTACCGCACCTTTGACGTAGACGATATTATCCTGAATACGGCCGGAGCCCTGATCGGATTCGGACTGTTGAAAGTCACCTCCCGTCTGTTCCGGCGCATTCAGCAGAAAAAACAGGGAAGCGAAAAGCCATAGAAAAACCCCTCCCTTAAGCAGCGGGAGGGGTTTGCTCATACCGGAAAAATGCTTCCCCGGATCGTTTTGGATATCTCCACTTTGATGGGGATATCCCGGTCGTCCGTTGGGTGCATTCGGACGCTTTGCACCAGTCCTATCCCTAAATACAAACAGGCGGCAGACGAACCTCCTGAACTGAAGAAGGGAAGAGTGATCCCAATCACAGGCAAAACTCCCAGAACCATGCCCAGGTTGATGACGACCTGTGTGGCGATCAAAGAAAAGAAACCAATGCAGATCATTTTGCCAAGGGTGTTTTCCGCTTTCAGCGCATCCCGGAAGATAACCGCTAAAATCAGCAGAAAGAGAAGCAGGACCGCCGCACATCCGATCAGCCCCAATTCTTCTCCGGCCACGGTAAAGATAAAATCGTTCTCCTGATAGGGGACAATGTTCCTTTCCACCCTTGGTCCGTTGAACAATCCTTTTCCGTACAGACCGCCGGTGGCAACGGAGACTTTCCCCTGATATTGCTGCCATCCGAAAGACTGCATCATGGCATCATCGTTGCTGAACAGGACGAGCAGACGGTTTTTCTGATCGTCATTGAAAACCTTGGTCCACAGAAGAGGGACCGCACCGCCGACAGCGGCCAGCATCAGAAGAAAATAGCGAAGCTGCACACCGGCGGCAAAGGACATGGACAGGAACATACATCCGAATACCAGGGCAGCTCCGTCATCTCCCTGCAGGTGGATCAGTCCGATGGGAACGGCCGCATGAATCAGAAGCGCCAGCACGCCGAAAAAACTGTGGAGTTTATCCTTTTTCGTAAGGTATTCGATATGCTTGGAAAAGGTGATGATGAAGCAGATCTTTGTCAGTTCGGAAGGCTGAAAGGTCATTCCTCCGGGGAGTTTAATCCATCCTACGTCATCGGTCCCCGCAACCCGGATACCGATAAAAAACACAGCAAACGTCAGCGCCAGCGCCACGCCCCCGATCAGCCACCAGCATTTGGCGATAAAATTATAATCGATCAGGGAAATGAGGACAGCGGCGATGTATCCGATGATAATGGCGATGACCTGTGTGCGGAGGTAGTTGACATCTCCGCTTCGCTGCTGGCTGGCAATCAGCAGGCAGCCGTAGGCGGAGGCAATGAGGGACAGGAGCCAAAGCAGCAGATCGTTCTGCCGGATGAACGTTTTGACCCCGTTTGCAAAACGCACAGCCGTATCACCTTCCTTTCAGAAACAACTGCTTTCATTATATAATCAAAAACCTCAAACTTCAATAACGGAAAATGGCCGCAAAATCCACAAGAAGCAGATTTGTTTTTTGGTAAAAACGACGGGCAGAACGATATCCGGGTATTTCGTTTTTT